>CAIXZV010000423.1 GCA_903924005.1 uncultured Chloroflexota bacterium
GCCACGATCAAGGCGCAGCCCGGCCATGCGGTGGACTGGCTGATCGAGACGCTGATGGCGTCCGACGGCGACATCACGCTGGTCCCCGTTGGGCCGCTGACCAACATCGCCATGGCCATCCAGAAAGAGCCGGCGATCTTGGCGAAGATCCCCGAGATCGTGATCATGGGCGGCGCGCATGACCACGGCAACTCCACGGCGTCCGCGGAGTTCAACATCTGGCTGGACCCGGAAGCCGCGCACGTGGTGGTGAACTGTGGCCGGCCCATCCGGATGGTGCCGCTGGACGCGACGCACCGGGCGCTGGTGTCGCTGGAGGACTGCGCGCGGCTCCGAGCGCTGGGGACACCCGCCGGTGAGGCCGCCGCACGCTTCACCGAGAAGCGGATTGAGGGCTACGACGCCACGCAGCCGATGCACCGCTCCGGCGCCGCACCCGTCCACGACGCACTGGCGGTGTGCGCCATCATCGACCCGTCCGTGATCACGACGCACTTCATCCCGGTGGACATCGAGACGGGCGGCTTCCTCTCGGACGGGCGGACGGTCTGTGACTTCCGCTTCCGCAGCCGCAAGCCCGCCAACGTGCACTTTGCGATGGACGCCGACGAGCCCAAGTTTGTGCGGATGCTGCTGGACATCTTGGGCCGAACGGCCTAGCGGCCGCTTGAGGCTCGAGACGGCTCCGGCTCCCCTGCTTTTCACTCGGACTGAACAAGATTGGCCGTTGGAGGCCTTTCGGAGCCTGATTCGGGTCCAGAAGGGCGCCCGACGTGCGTGCGTGAGCGTCGGCGTGCGAGGGACCGGGCGCCGGTTGGGCTCCGGAGGCGGCGAAACCCCGGTTCAGACGCGATCCTGTTCACTAGGAATGAACAAGGGCGCCTCAGGCGAGCACCGCTCGGACCTCGCGGGCGATCTGGAGATCCTCGCGCGCGGTGATCACCAGCGTCCGCACCGCGGCGCCGGGGCCGCTGATCTCGCGGTCTTCGCCGCTGCCGCCGGCCGCCTCGTTTCGGGCCGGATCCAGCCTGATGCCCATGAAGCGCAGGCCATCCACGGCAAGGGATCGGACAACCGCCGAGTGCTCCCCCACCCCGCCGGTAAAGACCAGGGCGTCAAGGCCTCCAAGCGACGCGGTCATCGCCGCAATCGACCCGCGGAGCCGATGGATGTAGACGCCAAGCGCCAGCGTCGCGGCGGCATCGCCGGCGGCCGCCCGCTCAACGATCACCCGCATGTCGTCTGTGCCGGCGAGCCCCAGCAGACCCGAGCGGTGTTCCAGCGTGGCGGCAAGCTCGGCCGGCGGCATATGCGCATGCTCCGCAAGCCAGAGGACCAACCCCGGGTCAACCGTGCCCGAGCGCGTGGCCATGACCAGGCCCTCGAGCGGCGTGAAGCCCATGGTGGTGTCCACGGATCGCCCGTCAGTCACAGCCGCCAGCGACGCGCCCGCGCCCAGGTGGCACGTCACCACGCGCAGCCCTTCAGCCGGACGGCCGAGGAGTTCGGCTGCTCTTGCGGATGCATATGCATGCGAGAGCCCATGGAAGCCGTAGCGGCGAAGATCCCATCGCGTTCGCCACTGCGACGGCAGCGCATAGGTATGCGCCGCGGCAGGGATCGTCGAGTGGAACGCAGTGTCAAAGCAGGCCACCGCAGGGATGTCTGGCAAGACGGCCGAGACGGCGGCGAGCGCGGCCAGCGACTTGGGCTGGTGGAGCGGCGCCAGATCCGTGAGCGCCTCCAGCCGGGCCACAACGGCGGCGTCCACAACGACCGGCGCGGAGTAGACAGTCCCACCGTGCACCACGCGGTGGCCCACCGCATCCACCGGGCCAAGCCCGCGGATTGCATCCGTCATCGCCTCGGCGTCCGTGACCCCGCGCGGCGCGGGCAGGTCAGCCGACGCGACCAGCGCATCGGCCGCGTCCAGCACCCGCAGCTTGAGGCTGCTGGACCCGGCGTTGACGACGAGGACGCGCGCTACCCCGGCCACGACCAGTTCGCCACTTCGGGGTCGTCCTCGCCCTCGCGGCGGGTGTAGGCGCGGGCCTGCAGCCGCCGGTCAACCATCTCCTGACGCACATGGCCGGCCCGCGCACCAAGACCCGGAACTCGGTCGATGACGTCGATCACGAGGTGGTATCGGTCAAGATCGTTGAGCATCACCATGTCAAACGGCGTGGTGGTGGTGCCCTCCTCCTTGTAGCCGCGGACGTGGAGGTTGGCGTGGTTGGTCCGCCGATAGGCCAGCCGGTGGATCAGCCATGGGTAGCCGTGGTAGGCAAAGACGATGGGCTTGTCCGTGGTGAACAGCGAGTCAAACTCCGCGTTTGACAGCCCGTGCGGATGCTCCTTCTCGTCCTGGAGACGCATCAGGTCCACCACGTTCACGAAGCGGACCTTCAGGTCGGGCAGGTGCTTGCGCAGCAGCGACACCGCCGCCAGTGCCTCAATCGTGGGGATATCGCCAGCCGACGCGATCACCACATCGGGCTCCCCGGCCTGATCGGAGCTTGCCCAGTCCCAGATGCCAATCCCGCGCGTGCAGTGGAGGATGGCCTGGTCCATCGACAGCCAGTTGGCCGACATCTGCTTGCCGGCCACGATCACGTTGACGTACTGGCGGCTGCGCAGACAGTGGTCCGCCACCGACAGCAGCGTGTTTGCGTCAGGCGGGAGATAGACGCGGATGACGTCGGACTTCTTGTTGACCACGTGGTCGATAAAGCCCGGGTCCTGATGGCTAAACCCGTTGTGGTCCTGGCGCCACACGAGCGAGCTCAGCAGGTAGTTGAGCGACGCGATGGGCCGTCGCCACGGGATGTCACCAGTGACCTTGAGCCACTTCGCGTGCTGGTTGAACATGGAATCCACGATGTGGATGAAGGCTTCGTAGCAGTTGAAGACGCCGTGGCGGCCGGTGAGGAGGTATCCCTCCAGCCAGCCCTGGCACTGGTGCTCGGAGAGGACCTCCATGACGCGCCCGTTGGCGGCCAGATGGTCGTCGCCGGGCCGGGTCTCAGCCATCCAGACGCGGTCCGTCTCCGCGAAGACGTCGCCGAGGCGGTTGGACGCCGTCTCGTCCGGGCCAAAGACGCGGAAGGTCTCGCGGTTGCGGTCAACCACACCGGCCAGCCACTTGCCAAGGACACGCGTGGCCTCGGAGCTGGTCTGGCCCGGCGCAGGCACGTCCACGGCGTACTCCCGGAAGTCCGGCAGCGCCAGATCGCGCAGCAGCTCGCCGCCGTTCGCGACGGGGTTGGCGCTCATCCGCCGGTAGCTCTTTGGCGGCAGGGCCGCAAGCTCCGGGACCAGCGCGCCCTGCGCATCAAAGAGCTCCGCAGGCCGGTAGCTGCGCATCCAGTCCTCAAGGATCTGGCGGTTCACAGCGTTTGTGCGCACCTCGCCCATCGGCACCTGGTGCGAGCGCCACGTGCCCTCCACGGGCTTGCCGTCAATCTCCTTGGGGCCGGTCCAGCCCTTTGGCGTCTGCAGCACGATCATCGGCCAGCGCGGTCGCTCCGTGACCCCGCCTTCGCGGGCTGCCTTCTGGATGGCGTGGATCTGGGCGATCACGGTGTCCATCGTTGCGGCGAGCTGCTGGTGGACCTGCGCCGGGTCATCGCCTTCCACGAAGTACGGCGTGTGGCCGTAGCCCTCCATCAGCGAGGTGAGCTCCGCACGCGGGATGCGGGCGAGGATGGTGGGGTTGGCAATCTTCCAGCCGTTGAGATGCAGGATGGGCAGGACCGCGCCGTCGTGCACCGGGTCAAGGAACTTGTTTGAGTGCCAACTGGTGGCCAGCGGCCCGGTTTCGGCCTCGCCATCGCCCACAACCGCGCAGACCACGAGACCCGGGTTGTCAAAGGCGGCGCCGTAGGCGTGGCTCAGCGCGTA
>CAIXZV010000424.1 GCA_903924005.1 uncultured Chloroflexota bacterium
CCCAGTTGAGGAACCCGACATGCAGCACGCCGGCGAGGCTTGCGAGGCTCCCCTCCCCCGCGATCCACAGCAGGACGGCGCCGAGCGTGTAGCCAATGGTCATCGCGCTCATCATCCCCAACGGGCGCCGAAGCGAGATCGCCGCGATCTTGGCGCTGTCGGGCTGGTAGAAGTACGCCGCCTCAAGCTTGTGGGCAACGAGGATGTCGCGACCGAAGCGGGCGTTGATCGCGCGCTCCAGATACTCCGCGTGGCGGCGGGCAAAGACCGTGTAGTAGAAGAGGTAGCCGGTCTCGAGGAAGGCGAAGGGAACAAGGAACGGGACGCCGATGACGGCCTCGCGGGCGATGTTGGCGTTGGACAGGAGCAGCAGCGCGAGGCTGACCAGCGTCCAGGTGCGGATCCGCTCGAAGAACCGCTCCGAGTAGCCAAACAGCATCCCGCGCATCCGCGTGAGTTGGTCAGTTAGGAGACGGAGCTCCTCGATGTCGGCGAGTGTGGGGTCCGGACGCGGCGCCGGGCCTTCGGCGGCTTCCGCGGCCGACGCGGCGGCTTCGACGTTGGCTTCGACCTGGGCTTCCGGGGTGTTCGTGTCCATCCGCTCGAGTCTAGCGCGGGCCAATCCGTGCGCGATGTGCCGCACGGTCGTAGAGTCCGGGCCAAGCGGTCCCGTCGGCCCATGACGCCGAGTTCGCACCGCAGTTGGCCCGGAGGCTTCGATGGCGATCAGCTTCGAACACGTCCCCCATCCGCGAATCGAGTCGCGCAAGGAGACCGGTGCCCCCAAGGCCGCCGACGAGCACGTGGGCGTCAACGGCAAGATCGCCCTGACGCTCACCACCGTGGTTGGGACCATGTGGTGCGCCTATGCGTTTGCGGTGCTGGCGCTGGTTGCGCTGCCCGCGGCACTCGGGTCCGGCAACCTGCAGACGATGATCTCGTGGGTCAGCCAGACGTTTATCCAGCTGGTCATGCTGTCGGTGATCATGGTGGGCCAGAACATCCTGTCGAAGGCATCGGACAAGCGGGCCGAGATGACCTACAAGGACGCTGACGCGACCTTCCACGAGGCCGGGCAGATCCAGAGTCACCTCAAGGAGCAGGACGCGGCGCTCAACGCGCTGCTGGACAAGGTTGCGGCCCTGGAGGCGGCGCTCATCGCGAAGGCGTAGCGGCCGCAGGTCTGGCCGGTCGGCCGCACATTTCACTAGGAGTGAACAAGCCGCGCCGTTTCGGGGACATATCGGGCGAATCCGGATCCGAAACCCGCCTCTTCAGGCTGTTTCGGCGCTTCGGAACCCCCAGTTTCCACTAGGAGTGAACACGGGTGGCACTGCGGCGCCAATCTGTTCATTAGGTTTGAAAAGTTGCCGCTCCGGCGGACGGCGTCAGCTGTCAGCCCGACGCGGGCCTACACCCGGAGAGCAGGGTGACAGCAGCACGTCGCTGGCCGCCGTCATGGAGATCGAACACCACCACGTAGCCGCCTGCGCCGTTGCCCAGGGAGTCGCCGGACGCTGGCGTGCGCGCAACCGCGTAGACGGCCGTGGCCGCGATAGGCGGCGGCGAGGCGCCCCAGAGATCGGCGCTCGCGCAGGCGGCTAGGTCTGCGCACGTGTAGGCGACGCCAGACGCAATCGGCTGACCGGCGACACAAGCAAGCCGACTGCCCAACTCGGGGGTCGTGTCGCGGCGCGGCTGGCCAACCAGGTAAAGCGCGCCGACCAGCAGCAGCAGCGCCGCTGCGGCTACAGCCAGGAGTCCCCCACGCGCCATGGCTAGTGGCCGGGCTTCTCCGCGCCCGCGCCCGCGCCCGCGCCCGCGGCGGCGCCGGCATCGGCGCCCAGCTGCGCCTCAAGCTGATCGCCCAGCTCCACGGTTCGGCGGAAGGCGGCCCACACGGCCTCTGAGAGCACGGTGCGCAGGCGGCCCGACTCCAGCTCGTGGATGGCGGCGGCAGACGTGCCGCCCGGCGAGGTGACCATGTTGCGCAGAACGGCCGGGTGGTCGCCGGACTGCTTGGCGAAACGCGTGGATCCCTCGAGGGTCTCGATCACCAGATCGTGCGCGATGTGGCGCGGGAAGCCCAGATGGACCGCCGCGTCAATCAACGCCTCCATCACGAGGAACACGTAGGCGGGGCCGGTGCCGGAGACGGCGGTGGCCATCGCGACCCACTTCTCGTCCTCAACCTGGAGTTCGGCGCCAAGCGCGCTCAGCAGCGCCTTCGCCTGGGTCTGCTGCTCGGCGGTGGTGGCCGGGGTGGCGTACCAGACGGTCATGCCAGCACCGATGCGCGCGGGCGTGTTGGGCATGGCGCGGACCACCTGGCCGTGGCCGAGGGTCCCGACGAGCGCCGTGGTGGTGGGCCCTGCCAGCACCGAGAGCACCAGTTGTCCCGGGCGCAGGTGCGGACCGATTTCACGGCCAACTTTGCCCAGCATCTGCGGCTTGACCGCAAGGATGATCACGTCGGCGCCGCTGATCGCCTCCACGTTGGAGGCGACGGTCCGGATCCCGTGCGTGGCGGTCAGTGCGTTGCGGCGCTCCGCGCGCGGGTGGCTGGCGACAACCTGCTCTGGCGTGACGAGTTTGCCTTGGAGCAGGCCAATCACCATGGCCTCGGCCATGACGCCGGAGCCCACGGTAGCAATGGTGCGGTTGGCGAGAGGTGACATCGGGCGGAGGATAACAGAGCGTTCCGCCGGGTCATCCGCAGGGTCATCCGCCGGGTCATCCGCCGTGTCATCCGCCGTGTCAGACGGCTGTGGCGGAACCAGTGAGGAAGAACCGACCTGTCGGGCGAAGCTGGACGCTGTCGAAGCCGGCGCGGCCGAGGGCGGCCTCAACGACACCGGGCTCATGCGTGGTCCAGGAGATGCCGGGCGGAGGGCCGCCAGCCGTGTCCGGCAGAAGCTCGATGACGGCCAGCAGGCCGCCCGGACGGAGCCGGCGACGAAGGGTCACCGCGGCCGTGTCCAGCCCTGCGCCGCGGACGCGGCCCAGCAGAAACGCGGCAACGAGCGCATCCGCACCGGGGTCGTCTTGGGCCACGGCGCCCCACGGGTCCGCAAGGTGGAGATGGGCGCGGAGGCGATGCGCGACAAGGCGGTCGCGCGCGAGGTCCAGCGCCTCGCCGTCGGCGTCCGACGCGTGGAGTTCGCCCTTCGTCGCAAGCAGCGGGGAGAAGAACCCCACCCCCGCGGCGGGCTCCAGCACACGCCCGGCGAGCGGCAGTTCGTCAAGCCAGCGCGTGACAACGTCAAGTTCGGCCGCCCACGCTGCGTCGTGGATGGCGCCGCGCTCAAACAGGTCGCGGCGGAGGAACCAGTCCCCCGGGAAGGCGGGCACCGGCGGTGGGGCCGGGGCAAGGGCGCGCTGCTTTGGTGCCGACGCGGCGACGGGTGCGGACCCAGGCGTTGTGACGCCCGCCGCACCGCGCGCGGTGATGGCATCGCGGAGCCTCCCGCGCAGAAACTGGTTTGTCCCGGCCTTCCCCAGACACGTGGGGCAGAGTTGGGCCCAGCCTTCAAGGTCGCCCGGTGTTCGGACGGTCCAGGCCTCGCCGCACCAGAGGCAGTCGAAGCGAGTCCGAAAGGCCATCAGCCCAGACGGACCCACGACGCCGGCGGCGCCATGCCGTCAAACGCCAGCGGGTCTACCAGCTCGGACAGCACCTCGATGCCGTCGACGATCCGCAGCCCCTGATGCGTGAAGTACGCGGCAGCATCAACGGCAAACACGCGACCCGCGCGCACGGCCGCCAAGTCGGCCCAGCCATCGGGGCGCGGCAGCGCGAGCCATGCGGCCATCGTGCCCGGCAAATCGTGGCCCTGCGGCATCAACACGAGGATCTCGGGGTCAAGGTCTCGCACGGCGTCCCAGCCCAGAGGCGCGGGTCGGGCGCCCTCGCGGCCAAACAGCTCCCAGCCGCCCGCCAGCCGAACCTGCTCGGGCACCGCCCAGCCAGTCCCGTAGGGCTGGTCCAGCCAGCCAAGCGCGCCAACACGCGGTGCAACAAACCCGCGGTCCCGACGGCCCACAACAATGGCCTCCACCGCCGCCAATCGCTCCCGCAGACCGATGACGACATCCATCGCCTCGTCCTCGGTCTCGGTCATCGCGCCAACGCCCTGCACCGCGTTGATCACGCCCTCAACGGTGACGGCGTCAATTGCGAGGACATCCACCTCGCGGCCAAAACCGGCAACCATCGCGCGCGCCTCTCGGCTGCCCGTGGCGCACACCTGTCGCAGGTCCGACACGATCACGAGGTCCGGCTCAGCGGCCGCCATCGCCTCCCCATCGACAACCAGCAGCGGCTCGCCGCCGGGCTCGCCTCGGGGGCCGGTTGGCGCGGCGGGCTCCACAGTCTCGGCGCCGGACGAGGCGGGCGCACCCGCGGGTCGGCGGGCGACAACCGTCATCCACTCGGCAGGGCTAAAGCCCGGCGTCTCGCAGAGCTCGGTGACCCCCACCACGTCCGGCCCAAGGCCAAGCGCGAGGAGGATCTCAGTGGCGGCCGGGAGCAGGGAGACGATGCGCACGCACAGAGTCTACGGGCGACCGTGGATACCGGTCTTCCGCGGCTACCGCCGCTACCACGCCCCCCTGCGACTGCCCGGGGAATCGAAACGGCCCCGCTCACGCGAGGCCGTTGACGGCGCCAGACCGGGCGAACCCAGCCGGTGCGCGGTGATCAGGCGGGCTTGAGGGCGTTCAGCTGCGCTCGCGCGGCAGCCTTGTCAGTGAACCAGATGGCGTCAATGGCGGTATAGCCGGCCCACTCGCCCGGAAGGCTGTCTTCTGGGAAGATGGCGTTGACGGGGCACTCCGGCTCACAGGCGCCGCAGTCAATGCACTCGTTGGGGTCAATAAAGAGCTTGCGGTCGACCCCTTCGTCCAGATGGATGCAGTCCACCGGGCAGACGGACACGCATGCGGTGTCCATCACGTCGACGCAGGGCTCGGCGATCACGTACGCCATGGTCTTGGGGTCTCCTGAACAGCTTGGCATCGGGCGCCCGGGCGACCGGTGCGCGGAGGAAAGCCTACCACCGAGCGGCGCCTCCGGGGGGATGCCGAAGGGCCCTGCCCGTCGGGCTACGGCGACGACGGCGACGGCGACGCGGAAGCTGTGGCGACCGGCATGGTCAGCACGTTGCCTTTGTCATCCACCAGCCGAACGGGCACCACCATGCCCTTGGCCCAGTGGCCCGGGATATGGCAGCCGACAAACCAGCCGCCCGGGTCGCTCGCGGCTGTCAGCGGCACAGTCCAGACGATATCGAGCCGCTGACCCGAAGCCACAACGATCCGCGTGCCCGTAAAGCCCGCCGGCGGCGGCACCTCGGGCGTTGGCCCGGGCGGGACGTCCACAAGAACCTGCTCCGCCTGCTCCCAAGCCGCCTGCTGGGCCATCGTCCCCAGGAGCGCCTCGTGGAGCACCAGGCCGCCGTTGATCACGTGGAAGACCACGGTCTCGCCCGGAACCAGGTCGATGCGCGAGGGCACGTACGTGTAGTCGCGCGCGATGATGTTGAGCTCGCGCGGCGCAGCGCTGGTGCCGGGGACCGGCGGAGGCGTCTGCGGGACCGCGGACGAGCCGCAGGCGGCGATGACGAGGGCGAGCGCTGCGATGGACGCAACGGGGCCGCGGGTGGCGATGAGGCGTTGGGCTCTGTGCACGGCGCCATGATGCGGCAGATCGCGCGGGAGCCCGGGGCCGGGGCCGGCAGTTGTCTCTTCGTTCCCATCCAAGCCCGTTGGCGTTCCGCCCCGGTGTATGCACTCCATGTTTGGCCACGTGGGATCGATGCCAGCAAGCCCGTCGAGCAAGCCCGTCGAGCAGGTCCCGCTGTTCCCCGCCCGAGGCTTCCGCGGACTTGATGAGGCCCTTCGCCACGTCGCCATGCATCCGATGACTGAAGGCGTCGACAAGGACTTGTCGCGGTGCCGGAGGGCCCGTCCACCGACGATCGCATCACCCCGTACCGGGTTCCATCCCCTGCGGGCAACCATGGAGTGCATACGGGAAGCGCGAGGGCCGGACGGAGCCCAGGAACGGCCTGCGAGGGATCCAGCTGCGGGCCGAGGACCCGGCGAGGCGAGGGCGGCGGCGCGCCCGCATCGGCAGGCGCACCAGCGTTGACACAGCCTTGACATGGCGGGCGGGCGCCCGTAGGTTGCACGCCACCTCGGCCCCGACGCCTGCGCACCACCTGGAGCCCCTTCGAGTGCCCTCGACCCCAGACGGTTCCCCGCCACAACCCGCCGTTCGTCTTGAGAGCCTTGCCAAGCGGTATGGCGATGTCACAGCCGTTGCCGGCATCGACCTTGAGATCGCCGATGGCGAGTTCTTCTCCATGCTTGGCCCGTCGGGTTCCGGCAAGACCACCACGCTGCGGATGATCGCGGGCTTTGAGACCCCGTCCGCGGGCAAGGTGATCCTGGGCGGCAAGGACGTCACCACGCTCCCGCCGTTTGAGCGCGACGTGAACACCGTCTTCCAGGACTACGCGCTGTTCCCGCACATGAGCGTGGGCGACAACGTGGGGTACGGCCTGCTGGTCCGCAAAGTGCCCAAGGCCGAGCGCGCCACGCGTGTCGCCGAAGCCCTCACCATGGTCCGCCTCGACGGCTACGAGAAGCGCCGCCCCAACCAGCTCTCCGGCGGTCAGCGCCAGCGCGTGGCCCTGGCAAGGGCCCTCGTCAATCGGCCGCGGCTGCTGCTGCTCGATGAGCCGCTGGGTGCCCTGGACCTCAAGCTGCGCGAATCGATGCAGCTGGAGCTCAAGGCCATCCAGTCCGATGTGGGCATCACGTTCATCTACGTCACCCACGACCAAGAGGAGGCGCTCACGATGAGCGACCGGATCGCCGTGTTCAACGGCGGCCGGATTGAG
>CAIXZV010000425.1 GCA_903924005.1 uncultured Chloroflexota bacterium
GACAAGGGCAAAGACAAACGAGCCCAGACCCGCGGTGATCAGGAAGAAGCCCGCAGGGTCAAGCCCGGAGCGCGCGTTCTCGTCCTTGGACTCGCCGATGTACCGCAGCGTGCCAAACACGGCAATCGCGGCAACCGGGATGTTGATGAAGAACGCCCAGCGCCAGTTGAGGTACGTGGTGAGCCAGCCGCCCAGCAGCGGGCCAACCGCGGCCATCCCGCCGATGGTGGCGCCCCAGATGGCGAAGGCGATGGCGCGGTCCTTGCCGCGGAAGTTGGTGTTGAGGATGGACTGCGTGGACGGCAGGATCATGGCGCCGCCGATGCCCTGCAGCACGCGGGCGGCGATCAGCAGTTCGCCCGTTGGGGCGGCACCAGCCATGACCGACGCGACGGCGAAGACGCCAAGACCGCCGATATAGAGCTTGCGCCGGCCCCACAGGTCGCCAAACCGGCCCAGGGTGATCAGCAGCGCGGCAAACACCAGCGCGTAGACCGTGTTGATCCACTCCGCAGTGGTGGAATCAAGCTTGAGGTCGCGGATGATGGACGGGACGGCGACGTTCACGATGGTCGCGTCCACGATGATCATGGACACGCCCAAGCTGAGCATGGCCAGACCCAGCCAACGGCCGCGGCCGGACTGGTGCATGGATCCCTCTGCGGCCGCTCCCTGCGCGGCGCGTGCCTGTGTCACGGTCTTCCTCGTCTGCTCGGTCAGGTCGGGTTTGGCGCGAGGTCCCCCAGCGCGCCCGAAGACGGTTCGCGCGCGGTGTCTCGGCAGATTGCAGAAGTGTTGCACGAGGAGGGGCGTCACCGCGATTCCCGGCGGCGTATCCTGCGCCGATGGACCGCTGGACAACCATCATCGAGCCCTTCCGGATCCACGCTGTCGAGCCCATCCGGCTGACCACCGAAGCTGAGCGCGAGGGGGCGCTGGAGGCGGCAGGCTGGAACCTGTTCAGCCTGCACGCGGACGATGTGCTCATCGACCTGCTCACGGACTCCGGCACGGGCGCGATGAGCCGCGACCAGTGGGCCGCGGTCCAGCATGGCGATGAGAGCTACGCGGGCAGCCCGTCGTGGTTCCTCTTCCGGGACGCGGTGCAGGAGCTCTTCGCCTTCAAGCACATCATCCCCACGCACCAGGGGCGCGCGGCGGAGAAGATCCTCTACACCGTGGTGGGCGGCCCGGGGAAGATCATCCCCAACAACACGCACTTCGACACCACGCGCGCCAACGTGGAGTTCACGGGCGCGGAGGCCGTGGACCTCGTAATTGCGGAGGGTCGCCAGCCGTCGCTGATCCACCCGTTCAAGGGGAACATGGACACGGTTGCGCTTGATGCGCTGCTGGCGGAGCGCGGCGCGGACATCCCCATCGTCGTGGTCACCATCACCAACAACTCCGGCGGGGGTCAGCCGGTGTCGCTGGCGAACCTGCGCGCGGTCCGCGAGGTCTGCGACAAGTACGGCAAGCCGCTGTTCCTCGACGGCTGCCGCTTTGCCGAGAACGCGTGGTTTATCAAGACCCGCGAGCCCGGGCAGGAGCACCGCTCGCCCAAGGAGATCATCCAGGAGATCGGCCGGCTGGTGGACGGCATGACGATGTCGGCCAAGAAGGACGGCATGGTCAACATCGGCGGCTGGCTCGCCATGAATGACGACA
>CAIXZV010000426.1 GCA_903924005.1 uncultured Chloroflexota bacterium
GCCGTCCGGGGCAGGCCGGTCGCCGAAGTCTTTGAAGGGCCGATCCTCACGGGGGCGCGGCGCGGGCAGCGGGGTGGCCTCGGCCGCCTCGCGCTTGGGTGCGGAACCGCCCAAGGCGCTGCGCGGCGCCGCCACGATGCGGGCGGGCTCTGCGCCCATGCCCAGCACACCGCGGCTGCCGGGCGTGAGGATCTCAAAGTCGAGATCGCCGAGACCGACACCGAATTGGTCGCAGGCCAATTTGATGGCCTCTTCAACCGACTTGCCGGTGAACTCCTGGTATTCGCTCATATCAGCGTCGCCTCCCTCGCCGGCTGGGCCGCGTACGGTTGGGCCGGATCGTGGATTGGGCCGAGAGATCGCGGTCAAGGGCCTTCGCCTTGTCAACTGCGCTCGGTGACTTGCCGGGGACATTGGGCAGGATGTGCGGGATCTTCACGGGTGAGCGCGGCTTGTGGTTCCGCGCGAACTCCGGGGACCAGCCCCGGAACGGGAAGAGGCCGCCAAACCCAAGCACGAAGAACTGCTGGATGACCTGGATCACCGTGGAGAGGATCCAGTAGAGGAAGAGTCCGGCCGGCAGGAAGCCGCCGTACATGATTGAGATCAGCGGCAGGAAGTAGGCCATCTGCCGCTGGACCTTGACGTTCTGGTCGTCCGCCATGCGCGGGTCCACAGGCGCCAGCGTCTGGCGGGACGCCACCAGCTGCACGAGGGACGAGATCACAGCGAGGATACTGATACCGAAACCGGCGATTGCCAGACCGGTGGTGACTGGCTCCGGGTAGCTCCAGTTGATGCCGAACGCAACCGGGTTGAGACAGGGGTTGAGCACGTGGCCCGCCGCGTCAAACCTTGGCGCTGCGTCGCAGACGATCCCCAGCGCCTGGCCGAGGTCAAAGCCGAACGGGCGAAGCATCCCGCTGATGTCGTGGTTGGTGAGGCCGCCGCTGAACACCGAGTACATCGGGATCAGCAGACCCATCGACAGCAGGGCCGGGAGGCACCCGCCGGCGGGGTTGACGCCGCGCTGCTTGTAGAACTCCTGGACAGCCGCGTTCTGGGCCACCCGGTCGTTCTTGAACTTGCGCTGGATCTCGCGGACTTCGGGCTGGAGCAGTTGGGACTGGCGCGAGGTGACCAGCTGCTTGCGCGTGACCGGCGTGGTGATCAGCTTGATCAGGACCGTCAGCAGCAGGATGGCCACGACGATGTTGCCGGTGGCCTTGTCAAGGACAACCAACACGATGAACAGCGTCTGAAAAATCGGCGTGAACACCCAGGCCAAGAGGTCCATGGGGTTGGCGCCGGGCGCTGCCGGGTGGAGCGGCGCCTGCGAGTGGCTGGGCGACGGGGCGCCTGAGGCGGCCGTGCCTGCGCCACCAGGGACGCACGCGGCGACCACAAGCGCGACAGCAATAAGGAAGAGGACCGGCGCCAGCCGGACGAGGAGCTTCTGCAGGCGCGTCACGCGGGTCTCGTATCCGTTAGCGAACCGGGTCATAGCCGCCCGGGTTCCAGGGGTGGCACCGGCCGATACGCTTGGCGCCCATCCAGCTCCCGCGCAGCAACCCGTACTTTTCGATCGCCTGCTCCGTGTACCGCGAGCAGGATGGTTCAAACCGGCACCCTGAGGGAAGGAACGAGAACACAGCGCGGTAGAGGCGAATAAGCCTCGTTCCGATCCAGATCCCGGCCCGTCTCACGACTCCGTCCGTCCTCCGAGCACGCCTCCCGATCGGAGGACCCGGCGCAGTGCTCCAACCAAGGCGTCCTGATCAGAGTTGACGATTGCGGGTCGGGCGATGATGAGGACGTCCCAGCCCGGCTGGAACGATTGCGCCATCGCCCTAAGCTCCTCGCGAAGCCGGCGGCGGACCCGGTTCCGGATCACGGCTCCACCGAGTCGCTTTCCGGTTGCAAACCCAAACCGTGTTGTCTCCAGGTCATTGCGGACGAACCGCCCGACGAGCAGTGGGTGCGTCTTTGCGACGCCTCCCTCCGCCAGTCTGGCAAAATCGCCCGGCCGGGAGAGCATGACAAGGCGCAGCGAGTTGTGACTGCGCCCGTCGGTCAGGCCGAGAGCTGCTGCCGGCCCTTTGCGCGCCGCGAGGCGAGCACGCGCCGACCGCCCGGCGTCTTCATCCGGGCGCGGAACCCGTGCTCTTTGGCGCGATGCCGCTTCTTCGGTTGAAACGTCGGTTTGCCCATCGGGACTTTCCGTGATCCTCTCCATCGGCCCAGGGACCCGGATGCTCCGACCCCTAGAGGCACGCAAACGCGCCGAGCGCCCAAAGAGCGCGGCGGCGCGTGTTCGTCCGGTGGATGATAGGCCGAGCTACGACGGGGTGTCAAACGCGCCCAGGCGCCGCGGGGTGCCGCGGCGGTGCCCTCCCGCACCTCTGCAAGATGCGGTTTCGCAAGCACGCGCACGATACTCCCCTAGAGTATCCAGAAAACGTCTTGCAGCGGTCTCTTCGGGCGGTGTATTGTTCGGCGGCTCGGTCAAACCGGAGGCATCGGAGACGGTCTGCAGGAGGCCAGAACCCACCGCCGGAGGCGTTGACCGGGGCCAAAACCGCAGCGTCCCAGGCGCGTCTTTTCTTCGAGCCCTGGCCTCTGCTACCCATCGAAACCTCCGCTGAACTGGGACAACGATCGCAGTTATGGATGCGAAGCAGGTCTGGCGCGCAGCGCTCGGAGAGTTGCAGGTGGCGTTGTCCCCGGCAAACTTCGAGACGTGGCTGCGCGACACGCACCTGGTCGAAGTGGACGAGCAGCGGTTCCGGATCGCGGTACCCAACGCCTTCGCCAAGGACTGGCTTGAGGGCAGGTATCGCTCCCTGATTTCGCAGACGCTCGCGCGCGTCGTCGGCTATAGCGTTCTGGTGGAGTTTGTTGTCGCGGCCGGCGACGAGGTTGTGGCAGCTGCTGCCGCCAACGCGGTGCAGCCTGTCCGTGTTGAGCCCACCCGCGTGGGCGCGGGCGAGGGCGCGGCCGCGGGCGCCTCGTATCTAAACCCCCGGTACACCTTCTCAAACTTCATCGTCGGCTCGGCGAACCGCCTGGCCCACGCCGCGTCGCTGTCCGTGGCCGAGCGCCCGGGCCACGCGTACAACCCGCTGTTCCTCTACGGCGGCGTCGGCCTCGGCAAAACACACCTGATGCACGCCATCGGAAACGCGGTGGCGGGCAAGTTCCCGCGCAAGCGCGTGGTCTATGCCACAAGCGAGAAGTTCACCAACGAGTTCATCACGTCAATCCAGCAGGGCCGGATTGACGAGTTCCGCGCCCGATACCGCCGAATCGACCTGCTCCTGATCGATGACATCCAGTTCATCGCGGACAAGGAGCGGACGCAGGAAGAGTTCTTCCACACGTTCAACGCCATCCACGAGGACGGCAAGCAGATCGTGCTGTCGTCTGATCGGCCGCCCAAGGCCATCCTCACGCTTGAAGAGCGGCTCCGCAGCCGCTTTGAGTGGGGCCTCATCGCGGACCTGACCGCGCCGGACCTGGAGACGCGCATCGCGATCCTCCGCGCCAAGGCTGAGGAGCAGGGCTCGATCATCAACGCGGACGTCGTGGAGTTCGTGGCCCGCAAGGTGGTCTCCAATATCCGCGAGCTTGAGGGCGCGCTCAACCGCATCGTTGCCTACGCGTCCATGGGCGCCATGCCCGTCTCCATCGACCTTGCGCAGTCGGTCCTGTCCAACGTCTTGTACAACCCGAAGAAGCGCCAGGTCACGCCGGAGCGCATCGCGCAGGCCGTGTCGGAGTACTACGGCGTGGGAATGGACGCGCTGCGCGGGCAGAAGCGTGAGAAGAGCATCGTGGTGCCGCGCCAGGTCGCCATGTTCCTGATGCGCGAGGAGACCGAGGTCTCGCTGCTGCGCATCGGCGCGGAACTGGGGAACCGAGACCACTCAACGATCCTGCACGGGTGCGACAAGATCGGCCGTGAGATCCAAGTCAACGACGAGATGCGGCGTGAAGTCGCTGCCGTGCGCGAGTTGATCTACGCCGAATAGGCCGCCGCTCGCACGATGGAGGGGCGCTTGGTGGGCGGGTACCTGCTGGTCTTCCGCCCGATCGCCCTCGTCATCATTGCGGCATGGTCCCGCAGCCTCCTCGTGACCCTCCGCAAGCCCAACTCCTGGCAGCCGCCCGTGATTGCGCGCGCCAGCGAGCAACCGGGCCGCGTGCCGATCTCCGGCAGGATCCTGCTCTGGGCGGCGGCGCGAGACCACTATCGGGTCGTGTGCGGGGTTGGCGTGGCGGCTGGAATCGGCCTCGTTGCCTGCTCGCTTGTGTTGTCGGCCTAGCGTCTTTGGCGTTTTGGTGGGGACAACTCGTTGACAACCCCGTCACGGCGTGGACAGGCGAGCGGTGAATCGGGGATGGCGGGGTGGGCAGGTAGGCCTGCTGCTGGGGGTCTCGTCGAGCCGCCGCCGAGGCCCGCGATTTCATCCACGAAATGATCCCCAGCCGATCCACCGCCGCGGGGGGTCCGTCCACGGTGATCACGCTTGCGCCCACCGTGTCATCGTGCGGGGCCAAGCGTGCTTGTCCCCCGTTTCCACGGCATGATGATGATGAGGGATGAGAAGATAAGGGAACATACATCCACTACCGATCCCGCCCGAACGGGGCCTCGCTTCTTGCGACGGCGCGGCCGAGGAGGGATCGCCGACCGGCCGGGGGGCGGGCGGCACAACTGACCGGTCAAATCGGCGGCCCGAAGCCTGGAGACAGTGAGCGTGAAACTCTCAGTGATGCAGGAGAACCTGGCGCGCGGACTATCCGTGGTCTCGCGGGCCGTCTCTTCGCGCAGCACGCTGCCCGTGCTCAGCAACGTCCTCCTCAAGACCGAGGATGCCGGCCTCAAGCTGACAGCCACCAACCTTGAGATTGGCATCACATGCTGGATCCCTGGCCGGATCGAGACCGAGGGTGCAACGACCATCCCCGCGCGACTTCTGACCGACCTCGTCGGCACGCTGCCGGCATCCGAGAAGGTGGAGCTGGAGTTGCAGGGGGCAGACACGCTGCACCTGCGCTGCGGGCGTTTCGCCACCCACGTCAAGGGCATCGACGCCGATGACTTCCCCACCGTCCAGACGGCCGGGGACCGACCAACCACCAGGATCGCCCAGAAGGTGCTGCGCCGGGCGCTGGCGGAGGTGACCTTCGCCGCAGCCAGTGATGAGGCACGGCCCATCCTCACGGGCGTCCTCGCCAAGTTTGAGGGCAACAAACTCACCCTGGCCGCTGCCGACAACTACCGGATCGCGGTGCGGACAATCGAGATCCTCGACGCTGTGGAGCCGGTGTCGGTGGTTGTGCCGGCGCGCTCGCTCCATGAGCTTGAGCGGCTCCTCGCCGACGTGGACGAGCCCGTCGAGTTGGTGCTCGCCACTGCACGCAACCAAATCCTGTTCCGTCTCGACGGCATCGACCTTGTGTCTCGTCTCATCGACGGCCAGTTCCCCAACTACCAGCAGGTCATCCCTGCGAGCAGCGCGACGAAGGCGGAGTTGGACCGCGAAGAACTGCTGCGCGCTGTTCGTCCGGCGGCGCTCATCGCCAGCTCGTCGGCCAACATCGTGAAGCTCACCGTGGGAGGCGAGGGCGCCGGCATCACGGTGACCGCGGCTGCCGAGGTGGGCGACTACACGGGGGAAGTTGAGGCGGCGGTTGAGGGCGACGGGACCACCATCGCATTCAACGCCCGGTACCTGGCCGATGTGCTTGGCAACGTGGCCGCAGACCGGTTCACGCTTGAACTCAACGGTCCGCTGTCGCCAGGCGTCTTCCGCCCCGTGGGCGATGCCGCCTACATCCATGTGGTCATGCCGGTCCGGACCTCCTCCTGACGGCGACCGTGTCGGCCGGCCCGCCCGCAGGCTCAGCGTCCGGCAGAGAGGCCCCGATCCTGCGCGGGCTGGTCGCGAGCGACCTCCGTGGCTACGCGGTCCTCGACGCCGTCTTCGAGGCCGGTCCACAACTGGTGTGGGGGCCCAACGCCGCAGGCAAGACCAGCCTGCTGGAGGCGATTGTCCTTGTGGCCTGGGGCCGCTCTCATCGCACAAGCACCGAGGGCGAGCTGGTCCGCTGGGGCTGTGAGCTCGCCCGGATCGAGGCGCGCGTTGGCCGCGCCGACCAGCCGCCCGACGAGCGTGATGCCGTCGAGGTTGCCATGGTGCGAACAGGCTCGGGCGGTGCCCGCAAGCGGATCCGCGTGAACGGCGTGGCCCGTCGCGCCGCATCGCTTCACGGCGTCCTGCGAACCGTGCTGTTTGCCCCGGAGGACATGCTGCTGGTGGCGGGCTCGCCGACCCTGCGACGCGAGGCGCTTGACACGCTGGCCTCGCAGCGTTCGCCGGTGTACGCCCGTGACCTCGCGGTGTACACCCGCACGCTCCAGCAGCGCAACGGCCTGCTGCGCCGAATTCGCGAGGAGCAGGCGTCGCGCGACGAGCTGCGCTTCTGGAACGCGACGCTTGTCGATTCCGGAACGGCCGTGCGCATGGAGCGGCAGCGCCTGCTTGCGGACCTTGCCGGACCGCTGGCTGCTGCTCATGCCGAGATTGCACCCGATGAGGCGGCGGCTGGAGCCCTTGCCGTGACGTACGCCACCAACGCGCCGCAACAACCTGATGAGAGCGTCCGCGACGCACTGGTCCGCAGGCTTGCCGAGACAGCGGACAAGGAGGTGTGGAACGGCAGCACGCTTGTGGGGCCCCACCGCGACGACCTCGTGTTTGAGTTGGGTGGCCGGGCCCTGGCGTCCTTTGCGTCGAGAGGCCAGCAGCGGACAGCGATCCTGGCGTTCAAGCTGGCGGAACTTGATCTCCTCACCACCCTCGACGGGAGACCGCCCCTGCTGCTGCTCGATGACGTGTTCTCCGAACTTGATCCTGACAGGCGGGCGCATCTGGTCCGGCGCATTACAGGTCTGCCCCAGGCCTTCGTCACCACCACCACGCTTGACGATCTAGACCCGGCGCTCCGCTCCCTGGGCACGGCGTGGGAAGTGCGTGCCGCACCAGACGGGACGTCGTCGCTGGAGCGCGGCCGATGACGCCGCGTCAGCCGCGAGGCCCGCGGCCCGGGATCCGGCCGATTGGGACAAACGACCCGGAGTCCGGCGGACGCCGGCGGCGCCCAACTCGGCTGGGGGATCTGCTGCCCGGTGTGGCACGGGAACTCGGCCTCGAGGCCGAGTTGGCCACGGCCAGGGGCGCAGCTGTGTGGGACGCGCTGATCGCTGAGCGGGTGCGCCCCGCGGTGGGGGCATGCCGGCTTGTCGGCCTTGAACCCGACGCGCTGGTTGTCGTGGCCGACGAGCCAATCGTGGCTGCCGAACTGCGAATGCGGGCTGCCGAACTGCTCGACGCGTTCGCCCAGGCCACCGGGAGCCCGCGCCGCCGCTTCGTCCGGATCACCCGGGATCGTCCGATCACTCGATAAGTCACCGTGTCTGCGCGCGTATAATCCGGCTCCTGCGCGACACGGGCCCTCACGGCGTCACTCGGAGCCATCGGCGCGCGTCGCTCCACCCATGAGGCTCGATCCTTGGCCGTCCGTCTCGCGCTGAAGCTCGGGGCCGTCACAGACCACGATCGGCTGCCCGATTCGCCGGACGCCATCGTGATCGTGGAGCCCACCGTTGGCTCCGTTGCGCGCTCCAAGGGCAGCCTGTTCCTTTTGGTGGACTCGGCGGTCCCCGGGCCCCGCGCCCGCGAGGCTGCGCGCCTCGTCGCCGACGCCATCCGCGACGAGTACTACTACGACGAATCGGCCGGGATCCGGCAATGTCTTGTCAAGGCGATCGGCATCGCCAACAAGCGTCTCAGCCACCAGCGCGACCGCTATGGCCTCGGGCATGTCGGCGACGACTACGGGCCAGTCGGGGTGGCCGTTGCTGTGGTTCGCGGGAGCGAACTCTATGTCGCCACGGTGGGTCCGGCTCAGGCCTACCTGATCCGCCAGGCGCGCCTCTCCACCCTGCCCGACCCGTACGCCGAGCGAGGCCTGCCGGCCGCCGAACTGGAGCCCGAGGTCTGGCGCGGCGAACTATCGGTTGGAGACTCGCTGTGTCTGGCGTCCGCGCTGCTTGTGGCGCAGGTTGGCACGGATGCGCTGAAGGACGCGCTGGTCACGCTGCATCCACAGGCTGCCGTAGAGCACCTGCACGGCCGGTTCGCCGCTGCCGGAGGCACCGGGAGCGACGCGGTCCTCGCGTTTGAGGCGACCGAGGCTGCCGCAACCTACCGCTCTCGGGCCCTCGTGCCTGTCAGACCCGCTACGCCGCTCGCTGGTGCGCCCGAGCGCTCACCCATCCCGTTGGCGGACTCCGTCACCGCCAGCGCCGCCGCCTTCACCGCAGGTGCGAACCGCGCTCGCGAGGCAGCGGGCAACGGTCTGTCCAGGTTCATCTGGCGCCTTCAGGACCGTCTTCCACGACGGGGTGGCGAGCGAGGAAGACCCACCACGGCGTCCGGCAGGGCCGAACTGCAGCGCCGTGCTGCGGTTGCGCTCATCTCGCTCGTGGCGGTCGCAGGTCTACTTGCCGTAGGCATCTATGCGGCCGGCGACAAGCACCAGCCGGCGCAAGTCATCGGTTCGGTCACGGTTGCCCAAGCGGCGTATGACGCAGCGAAGACCGCTGTGGACAAGGTCTCCGGCGGCGCCGTCGACCTCATCCGCGACGACCCGCCGCAGGCGCTCGCGCTCCTGCGCAGCGCGTTTGCGAACTTGGCCAAGGCCGAGACCGCCGGCTACCCGAAGACCCAGGTGGAGGCGCTCCGCCTTGTGGTGATGACAGGTCTGGACCGTCTATACGGGGTGATGAAGGTGGCCTCGACCGCCGTCTTCACGTTCCCGGACGTGGCCGGGCCAGTGCGGCTTACGCGCCTCAGCCGCGGTTCCGATGGCGCCCCCTATGTGCTGGACGCAGGCACCGGGACCGTCTGGCGGATCGACCTCGCCAAGAAGACCGCCAGCCCCATCCTCAAGTCTGGGCAAAAGACGGCGTCCGGCACCGTGGCGGACCCGGTTGTCCTGCTCACAGGCGGCCCCGACATCCTGATCCTCGACAGCCGCAACCAGCTCTGGCGCTGGCGGCCCGCTGACGCGGCGGGCAAGGGCACGCTGCGCAAGATATCGGTGCGCACCGCGACCGCGTGGGGCAACGACATCACGGTCGTGGACACGTTCATCTCCAACTTTGACGCGGCGCTCTACAAGCTCTATGTGGTGGACCCGTCCGAGAAGAACATCCTTGTGCTCTCGCCGGCCGGCGACGGCTCGGGCTATCCCAACGACCCGATCCCTCGTCTGCCAGCGGACCGCGACGTCTCCGGCCTCACCGAAATGCTGATCGACGGGGACATCTACGCGGCCGAGAACGGCCTCATCGAGCGCCTCAGCCCATCCACCGCCTGGTCTCCAAATCCTCTTGCCGACCAAGACATTCGCCCGGGCTCTAACTTCACGCGACTTGTGGCGCCAGACGTGATCGCCGGCTCGCCAACCCGCGGTGCGGGCTCGCTGTATGCGTACGACACCCTGCACCACCGGATCGTGGCCTTCGCCAAAGCTGACGGCAGTTACGTCGCGCAGTTCCAGCCGGCCGAAAGCGCCAACGCATGGACGGGGCTGGTGGACTTCCTCGTGATGCCGGCCGGGGCTGGTCCGGCCCCTACGGTCTGGTGGATCGATGCGGTTGGGCTCCACGCGTCGCTGCTCCAAGCCGCGCCAACCGGGCCCGCCGCCTCGCCTTCGCCCGCGCCGCAACCGACGGCGACCCCCACGCCTACCAAGACGCCGAAGCCGGGCAAGACGCCGAAGCCCACCAAGAAGCCGTGACCGGCGCCACCAACCACGCCGAGCCCGCCCGGTCATGATCCCGCTGCGAGACGCGCGCGCCGGCGGTCGCACCCCGCTGGTAACCGCCGCCATCATCGCCGGCTGTCTTGCCGTGTTTGTGTGGGAACTCGTGGTGATGGCGGCCGACGGCGGTGCCGGCCTCGAACGGCTCGTGGCCGCCTGGGGTCTGGACCCAGCGGGGCTGGCTGGCGTCTTCGGGCACGGCGCCCTCCAGTTGCACGCGCTCCCCGGGGTCTTCACCAGCACGTTTCTGCATGCGGGCTGGCTGCACCTCGGCGGCAACATGCTCTACCTGTGGATCTTCGGCAGCAGGCTTGAAGACCGCCTCGGGCGGCGAAGGTTCCTGCTCTTGTACGCCCTGGGCGCGATCACGGCCGCCGTGGGTCAGACACTGGCAGATCCGGCCATCGGCCCGGTGATCGGCGCGTCCGGGGCAATATCGGCCGTGCTGGGCGCATACCTCGTCCTGTTTCCGCGGGCGCGCATCCAGTCGCTGGTGTTCCTTGGGTTCTTCTACCAGATGCTCGCGGTGCCGGCGGTCATCGTGCTTGGCCTGTGGTTCGTCCTCCAGTTG
The DNA here is from genome assembly GCA_903924005.1 of uncultured Chloroflexota bacterium. Classification (GTDB taxonomy): domain Bacteria; phylum Chloroflexota; class Limnocylindria; order Limnocylindrales; family CSP1-4; genus CAIXZV01. The sequence continues at coordinate 10,469 of CAIXZV010000426.1, forward strand.
ATCGCGGGCCTGGCCCTGCTGGCAGACCCCTCGGTCACAGGCGGCGTCGCCGTGTTCGCCCACCTCGGCGGCTTTGCGGGCGGCGTGGTTGCCGGGCTGTACATCCGCGTGCGCTCACGGTAAACAGCCGGATCCCGGCAGCGGTGGAATAATCCAGACATGGCCGACATCGACCGGACGGAACTGGAACTGGTCGTCGAGAGTGTCCGGCTCCATGCCCCCACCAATCGCCACGTGCTGCTGCTCAAGGAAGTTGCTGGCGACCGGATCCTGCCGGTGTGGATTGGCCCCTGGGAGGCCGGCGCCATCGCGCTCTGGCTCCAGGGCGAGCGCCCCGAGCGCCCCCTCGCGCATGACCTGCTGGCCGCAACCATCAGGCGTCTTGGCGCCCGCGTTGAGCGCGTGCTGATCACGCGGCTGGAGCGCGAGACGTTCTATGCGCGGCTGGAACTGGTGCTGCCCGACCGGCGCGTGGAGCTGGACGCCCGGCCGTCCGACGCGATTGCCTTGGCGGTCAGGATGGATGTCCCGTTGTTTGCCGCGGCGAGCGTGCTGGACTCGGCGGCCACGGTCTTCGCCCTCGATGGCCCAGTTGACGCAGACGACGACGCGGACCCAGAGGACGAGGCACGCGACGAGGCCGCCACGGGCGCGGCCAGCACCAACGCCGCGCCCGCGGTTGGCACGCCCCTGGCTGCGCCGGAGCGCGAGCAGACCGGCGAGCCGATTGACCCGTCCCTGCTGCTGATCTTCCGCAACTTCGTCAACTCGATTGACGAGTCCGACCGGCGGGGCGGGAACTCCTGACCAACCCGGTGCCTGCGGCCGTCAGTCGCCGCCCAGGATGGGCCGGCCCCGCCGCATCGCGCTGCCGCGGTTGAGCCAGAGCCGGATCCGCAGCCCCCAGAAGTCCTTCACCGCGCGCCAGATGACCGACGGCTTGGCGCCCGTGGGCGACCCGGCGGTCCGCGCATAGTGCGGGACGCCAACCTCGGCGATGGATCGTCCGCTCTGGCGGATCTTGTTCATCAGCTCGGCCGAGAAGAAGGCGCCACCGGACTCAACACGGATGCCCTCGAGCGCCTCGCGCCGGAAGAGCTTGCACGCGCAGTCCACGTCGGCGACGCGAAGCCCGAAGAAGATCCTGTTGGCCAGCTTGTAGGTGCGCGCATAGGCGATGCGGATGAACGGGTCGGCGCGCTTGATGCGGTAGCCCACCACGACGTCCGGGTGATCCACAGCCTGGAGGCGCTCGGTCAGCCGGCCGATGTCGGCGATCTTGAACTGGCGGTCGCCGTCGGTGAACGCGAGCAGCTCGTAGCGCGACGCCTCAAAGCCCGAGCGCAGCGCGCCGCCGTACCCGCGGTTTGGGTTGTGGTGCACCACCCGCACCACATCCGGGTGGGCGGCGGCCAGCCGGTTGGCGATGTCGCCCGTCTTGTCGCGCGACCCATCGTTGACCGCGATGATCTCAAACGTCTCGGCAAGGGTGGGCAGGGTCTCGAGCGCCTCGGCCACGAGGGCCTCGATGTTGGCCTCCTCGTTGTGGGCGGGGAAGAAGTACGACAGGCGCGCGACCCTGCGGGGCGTACCCGTGGCGGCGCCGCCGCCAGCGGGGGCTTCGGCTGCGGTCATGCGGTTGTCTCCAGGGCGCCCGTTGCAGTGGATTGGCCGGAGCGGTCGACGGGCTCGATCGGGGCAGGCTGTTGCATCAGTGTCGGGTCTGATTCTTGCGTACGCATGACGATCCCGTGACGGGTTCGCCGGCGGGGGTCACCAGCCAAGGATTTTGCCCCAGGCCACGCCCCACAGGTTGACTACCGTGCCGAGGCCCACGAGCGCCAGGGTGATGTTCCGGATGCGGCCGTCGGAGCGGGCGGCGCCGACACCAACAAGCGGCAGCAGGAACGGCATGTAGTCCAGCGAGAAGCGGTAGCCCCACTGGACCCAGCCCTGGCTGAAGTGGGCGAGGTTGAACGCGGCGATGAGCAGGACGGTGGCCGTTGCGCCCAGCGTCAGGCGGGCGAACCAGCGCCTGCGGAAGGCTAGCAGCGCGAGCAGCAGGCCCGGCGCGCTGAACAAGATGCCGGTACCGATGTCGATGGGCTGCGCCAGCGGGCACTTCTGGTCAAAGAGCGACCGCTGGGCCCCGGGCTCTGCGCACAACTGGACCGGGTCGCCAAAGCCCAGCGTATTGGGCTTCCAGTCTGGGGCGACCGCGGGGAGCGCGGTCAGCATGATCCCGATGTTGTGCGGGATGTAGCGCACGTCCTCCACGGACCACTCGGGGTTGTAGCCAAGGGCGGAGTAGCCGTTGGCCTCGCGCTGGTACTGGTAGTCGTAGCCCGGGTGCATGACAGAACCGGTGGTGAGGTACGTGTAGAGCAGGAGCAAGGCCACTGGCGGTGCGGCGCCCACAGCTGTTGAAAGGGTCCGGCGCAGGCGTGTGCCGCCGCTGCCCACGAGGATGAACCAGGGCGCGGCAAACACCAGCGGCAGCCGGGCCGTGGCGGCGAGACCCAACAGGAGCCCTGCCAAGATCTGCCAGCGATCGAGCGGGAACGCGGTGGCGCGCAGCCGCTCAAGCAGCCCGTCGCCCACGCCCGCGGCATCGAGGCGGTCCACCTCGCGGTTGTCCTCGTCAAGCGGGGTCTCCGTGAGCGCGTCCGCGTCGTGGCGCAGCGTCACGCCCACGGCGAGCAGCGCGAGATCGACGGCCACAAGATGGGCGAGGTACCAGGTGCTGCCCACGGCGGCGGCCCACCACCAGGCGGTGCCGAGCGCAAACACCAGCGTGACGGCCACCCGGACAAGCAGACGTGGCCGAAGCCCGCCGAGCATCCACCAGGCTGCGCCCACGCCAAACGCGGCAAGACCGATGGCGATGGACGCCTGATCCGCGTGGAAGCCGAACAGCGCCACAAACGGCATCAGCACGATGGCCGGAAGCGGCGGGAACGGCAGCAAGACGCGGCCAAGGTTGGTGCCGTTGGGCTCGAGGATGGGGAAGACGTCCTGGAAGTAGTTGTTGTCGGGCAGCCCGGCCACGTCCTTGACCGGGTACGGGAACCACGCGCGCCCGTGGAGGAACGCGTCGGCCTGCCAGATGAAGTGCGTGTAGAAGTTGGTGTGCTGCGGATTGGACAGCGTGTATGCCACCCATGCGCCAAGCACGAGCAACAGACCGACGGCGATCGAAATCACGCGCCCGGTGAAGATGTCGTTGCCGTTGCTGTTGTCGCGGGCCTCGGCGGGCCCCTCGGTTATACTCGCGGTCACTTTCCACGCTCGTCAGGAGGCTTCCCGTGACCGCTTCCGGCTCGGGCACGCCCAGCCGGGGTCAGGTCACGATCGACGCCCCCCGGCGAGGCGTCGACTGGCAGCTGATCGCGATCCTCGCGATCGGGCTGGCCGTGCGGCTGATGATGGCACACGGGATCGATGCCATCCGCGGATCCGGGTTTCGGACGGATCTGGACCTCTTCCGCTACTGGGGCTCCAACCTCGCCAATCTTGGCCCGTTCGGCTTCTATGACCGCGGCTTCTTCGCCGACTACACCCCGGGCTACCTGTATGTCTTGTGGCTTGTCGGCATCGTCGGCAAGGCCGTCGGCGGCATCGGTGACCTGATCAAGCTGCCCGCCATCCTCGCGGACATCGGGCTTGCGGTGACCGTCTGGTCGATGGCGCGCGAGCTCGGAGCCACCAACAAGAGGGCGAAGATCGCGGCCGCCGTCGTGATCCTCAACCCGGTCACCTGGTTTGACTCTGTCCTGTGGGGCCAGGTGGACAGCGTGGGCGTGGTGGTGCTGCTGCTTGCGGTACGCCAACTTTGGCGCGGCCGAAGCGAGCGTGCCGCCATCCTTGCCGTGGTTGCGGCGATGATCAAGCCGCAGTTGGCAATCCTTGTGCCCATCGTGGCCGCCGTCGTGATCCGGCGCGCCCTGTGGCCCGCCGGTGGCTTTGGCGACGAGGCAGCGCCCGAGGATCGTCGGGGGCTGGTCCGGATGCCGGAGGGCCGCATCCGCATCCTCACGACGGGTATGGCCGGTCTCGTGACGGCCATCGTGATGGCGGCGCCGTTTGGGCTCTCGCTCGTCACGTTTACGTCCACCGCGCCATACCTCGGCTCTTCGTTGCTGCGGCTGATCTTCAGCACCGCGTCCACGTACTCCTACGTGACGGTGAACGCGTACAACCTGTGGGCGCTCTTTCCCGTTGACGGCTCCAGCATGGCCAGCAACTCCGGCTGGATCCACGACGCCCAGGTGCCGGATGCCGCGTCCTGGGCCTCGATCGGTCCGCTGCCGGCCGGTCTTGTGGGCGCCGCCCTGCTCATTGGCGCAATGGTGGTGATCACCTACCTTGTCGCCCGTCGGCCGGACCGCCTGACGATCCTCGTTGGGGCCATCGCGCTTGCGCTCGCGTTCTTTGGCCTTCCAACGCGTGTCCATGAACGCTACCTGTTCCCGTTCTTCGGCCTGGCGGCCATCCTCTGGGCCTGCTCGTGGCGCTGGCGGATCGCCTATGCCTTCGCGTCGCTCGCCACGTTCCTCAACATGTACGTCGTCCTCACCACGCTCTACCCGGACAACCCGGGCGTTGCCGACTGGCTGGGGATTGGCGGCACGGTCCGCTCGTTCTGGGGCGTGGCGCTTGTGGCGCTCGTCAACGCCGGCGTGATGATCTGGGGGTTTGCTCAGTTGCGCGGGTCTTCGGCCCGGAGGCTGGCCACCGAGGTGGCGGCTGCTGCAAGCGATGATGCAGCCCAACCCGGCGACGACGGCGAAGACGGAGACGACGGCGTAGACGGCGACGACGGCGAAGCCGAGCGCGACGAGGGCGGCGGGCACGACAAGCCGGCGCCGAGGTTTGCGCAGGCGCACCGCATCGCCGCAGACGAGCTGGTCACGGCTGTCGCGCCGTTCATGCCCAGCGCTGCCGCCACGTCCGCGCTGCCAACGATGCTGGCCCCCGCTCCTGAGCCAGTACCGGCGCCTGCGCCCGTCCCGACGGGCCGCCGTCTCCCCGCTTGGTATGACCGCCCGTCGTGGTCGTCGCTTGGGCCGGTTGAAGCGCTACGCGCCCGCTGGCGCGAGACGCCCATCCGCCCAGACCGAAGCGCTTCGCTCAAGGGCGAGAAGCACGGCCGTCTGGATCGTCTCGATGTCTGGATCCTGATCGTCCTCGTCGTGGCGTCGTTTGGTCTGCGCACCTGGCGGCTTGCAGAGCCTGCGCGTATGCACTTTGACGAGGTCTACCACGCCCGAACCGCTACGGAATTCCTCCAGGAGTGGCGCTACGGCATCTCCCACAACATCTACGAGTGGACCCACCCGCACCTCGCCAAGTACGCGATGGCCGTGGGGATCGAGGTCTTTGCCGGCCACGATGTGGCGGCCACGTCTGATCTGGGCGTCCCCGTCCGCGACGCGTCCGTTGAGCCGCGGCGCGCGGATGCCGCCAGCGCGTCAGCCCGCAACGGAGATCGCGTCTGGGTGGTCACGGGCAGCGAGCTGATCGCCTACGACCTGCAGACGCGAGACTTGGTGGGGCGCTGGTCCCTCCCCGGTGCGTCCACTGTCAGCGTTGATCCAGCCGGCACGTCGGTCTACGTCGGCACGGACGCAGGCTCGCTACTCGTTGTAGACACGCAGGCGATGGACCTGCTCCGTCGCAATGGCGGGACAGGTCTGCCGCAGCCCACCGACGTTGGGACGCTTGCGTCGCCCGCCGTGCAGCTGGTGGCGTGGGAGCAGGACGCCCGTCTCGCGGCCCGTCTCGCCGACGGCTCGCTCGCCATCATCGATGTCGCCTCGGGCTCCACCACCTCTGGCTCCACCATCGCGACGCTGCATCTCGCAGGTGCGAAGGACATCGCAATCGGCGGCGACAGCGACGCGCTGATGGCAACGCCCGCAAACGTCACCGACCCAGCCGCGGCAGCTTCTGCGCTGGCGGCCATCACCGGGGCCGACGCCGCGGCCTACACCGCTGCGTTCACGGCAACCGAGTCGCCGTCGGTCCTGCTCAACGTCACGCTCACCAGCGATCTGCGGGCGAAGATCCAGGCGGCCATCGACGCAGGCACCCTGCCCGGCATCACGATCACGCAGACGCCCGTCTTGGCCGTCGCCGATGCCGCGGGGATCGAGCTCATCACGGACGAAGGCTCGACCGCCGCATCCGTTGAGATTGCAGGCGGCGCCTCGGGGCTGGCCCTGGTGACCGGCCTCGGGTCTGGCAACCAGCTCTATGCCACGACGGTGGATGCGACCACGGGCAAGCCCCAGATCAGCATCGTCGCGACATCGGGCGATCGGGCGAAGACCGGCCCCTCTGTCGCGGAAAGCTTCGAGCTTCCGGCGGCAGGGACGCGCGTCATGTTTGATGAGGCGTCGCAGTTGGTGGGTGTGTTGAGCACGACATCCGACGGCGTCACCCCCACGCTCTACATCATCGAGCCGCACGGCAACGCGGTCTTCGCGGACCACAAGCTCCCGTTCACCCCGGCTGCGCTTGTGCTGGACCACACCGGCGACTACCCCTCGTCAACGCGTGGCCAGGTGCTGGCGTTTGGCTCCAGCGGCACACTCGCCTCGGCCGACGTCCTCCACTACGACTTCGCGTGGCGCCTGCCCGGCGTGATTGCGGGCGCCCTCACCGTTGGCCTGCTGTTCCTGCTGGCCCGCGTGCTGTTCCGGCGCCGCACGGTTGGCGTGCTGGCCGGCGTCTTCGTGCTGCTGGACGGGATGTTCTTCGTCCAGAGCCGCATCGCTATGAACGACGTCTACGTCGGGATGTTCATCCTGGCGGCGTACCTGCTGTTTGCCTGGCTCTGGGTGGAGCCCCGGGCGAAGCGCTGGTTCTGGACGCTCATGCCCGTGATTGGCCTGCTGCTGGGTCTTGGCCTTGCGTCCAAGTGGGTGGCCGCGTACGCCATCGGCGCGCTGGGGATCCTTGTGCTTGCCCGCTCGGCGCTCGGGCGGCTGTTGCTCATCTTGGGGCTCCTTGGCATCACCGCCGTCCTTGGCTGGATGGCGCTCGCGGTGCCGGTTGGAAGTTCGGCCTCCGGCAACCTGCTCTTCCCCATGATCATGGTGCTGCTCACGATGGCGGCCGCGGCCATCACGGTCTTCCGCCCCATCGACTGGTCGCCGGAGGAGATCGTCTTCGCCGTTGGCGGCCCGGCTGCGCTGGGCTTCCTTCTCGCGCTCACGGGCATCGCCACGGGCCGCGCCTCAACGGCCATCGCCCTTGGCCCCGTGTCGGCAACGCCGCTGGCCGCAGGCTTTGCGCTTGTTGTCCTTGGCGGCCTCGTGTACGTCGCGTTCAAGGTGGCGGGCCGCGTTGGCTTTGGGCCCTTCGCGCTGACGAAGCCCAGCCCGCTGCCGGCCGACGCATCGCCCGAGGGCTGGCTCAGACTTGGCTACGGTCTTGGCACGGGCACCGCCTGGATGGCGATCTGCCTCGTCGTCATCCCGGTGGTGGTCTACGTGATCTCCTACCTGCCGTGGGCGGCCGTGGAGAACCACCAGATCGTCGCGGGCTTCCCGGCCGGCCACACCGGGCAACTGCTGCTTGACCTCACGGGCGACATGTACCGGTACCACAACAACCTGACGGCTGCGCACCCTGCATCATCGCCGTGGTGGGCCTGGCCGCTTGACCTGAAGCCGGTCTGGTTCTATCAGGATGGCTTCGCGGGCGGGACGGGTGCCGCCATCTATGACGCAGGCAACCTCGCCATCTGGTGGATGGGCGTCCCGGCCATGGCGTTTGCCGCCTGGCAGGCGTACCGGCGTCGGAGTCTTGCGCTGGCGCTGATCGTGATCGGCTTTGCCGCCCAGTGGATCTCCTGGGCGCGCATTGACCGTGCGGCGTTCCAGTACCACTACTACACAAGCTTGCCGTTCGTGGTGCTGGCCCTCGCCTATTTCATCGCCGAGGTCTGGCATGGCGCCTCGCCGCGCGTCTGGCTGCTCGCCCGGGCCGCCGCCGCCCTCGCGATCATGGGCCCGGCGCTGATGTGGCTGTTCAAGGGTCCGCTGTGCGCCATCGCCAACGTTGAGTCCGTGAACAAGGGCTCGCAGGCGTGCCACGGCAACCCGGGAAACCTTGCCCTGACGCCGTCGGTCACCTTGCTGGTTGTCGTCCTTGTGGTGGCGCTGGTTGTGCTTGGCCGGCAGTTGATTGCGCTTGGCCGGCCGCGAGCCGACGGGCGCGACCTGGAGCCGCGCGACCTGATGCCCCTGCTGGCGTCCGCGATTGGAGCCGGGGCGGCCATTGCCGTCAGCCGGTTCATCCCGGGGACCCAGCCGCTCATCTCCATCCCGGGTCTGGTGCCGGAAATCATCGCGCTGGCTGGCCTGATCCCACTGGGGCTGGTGGCCGTCCAGGTGCTCACCGCGCGCGACAGCCGCAGGTTTGTCCTGGGGTACATCGCCGTGGTTGGCTCGTGGTTCTTGATCCTGTATCCCAACATCGCGGCGCTGCCGCTGCCGTCAGATTTCGTGCCCGCCTATCAGGGGATCCTGCCCACATACCTCTTCCCGTTCCAGTTTGGTGTGAACACGGTGGACCGCAGCGGCAACATCACGTTTGCGGACCCAAAGTTCGGCATCCTGGTCGCGTTCCTTGTGGTGGCGGTGCTGGTGGTCTCGTACTCAGCGTGGACGTGGCGCCAGGCGCTCGCGGACGAGGCGGCGCGGGCGGCCGACGGCGAGGGGCCAAGTGGCGACGCGGCTGCGGGCGTGGAAGCCCCGAGCCAGGACGCGTCGCCGTCCGCCTAATTCAGCGCTGACTCAGATCCGGGGTCGCACGCGGAGTTCATCCGCCAAACCCGCGGTTCGCCCCTCGAGCGACGATCGTCATGTCTGATCCTGATGCACAGGTGAATTGCGCGCCGCTCGCTGAGCCATTGTCACTGGCCGCACGTCCACGACACCGTGCCGTCGAGGACCAGCGGCCACGTGCCGATGGGTTGATCCGCTGAGACCGCACGCATCCCGGTAAACCTGAACTGGCCGTGTGCCAAGTTGTCCGCGAGTTGTACGCCAGACGCACGCATCGGTGGGGCATTCGGCACGGGCACCGGCGTTGGCACCGGCATGTCCGCAAGCACGATGGCTCGTCCGCCGCTCGACTGCGACCAACTCGAGATTGACCACGTGCACTCGCGGGCCGACACCAACGGCGACGAGTCCGGCACCCCGTTCAGCATGAGGCTCAGGGTTGCGCCGGAGTTCCGGCTGATCCAGATCCGGACCGTGACGTCGCGCCCATCGACGTGGGCGATGGGCGCGTCAGACCAACCGGAGACCTCGTCGCTTGCCGAGGTGATACCGCAGGTCACGGGAACAACCGCCAGGATGCCGGCGGCGTGAATCTTGAGCGTCACGTTGCCGCTGGTGTTGCTCGTACCGCTGGCAACGGCGGGCCGAGCCGTCACGCCGACTGCCGTTCCGACGGCCAGCGCCAGTGCACAGGCGAGCAGCGCCAGCCCCCGCCCCCCGAGGTAGAGGATCATGCCTGCCAGCCCCAACACGGCGGCGAGGCCGAACCCGAGACCCTCGAAGGTTGTCGACCGGACCGTGGAGTAGAGCGCGATGGCCGGCGTCGCCCCGATAAGGAAGCCGAAGACAAGACCGAGGAAGGCGCCCACGATGACGCCCACCGACACGGGTGATGGGGCCCGAGGCTGGACCTCTGGTGGCGCGATCAGATCAGGCCGTGTCCTCACACGCAGAGTCTAGACACGCGATGCACTACCCCTGCCCTAGGGGCGCTTAGTCCGCCGTCAGCGCGGCGCGCGGCGCCTTCGGCACCTCGGCGCTGAAGTGCTCAGGCAGTTGGCCCGCGGCGGCAAGGCGGCGGATCACGAAGCCGTAGTAGTCGTCAACCTTGGCGGTGACCCGCGGCCAACTGAACTCAGCGGCCCGGATGGGTCCAGCAGCCCGCATCGCGTCGGCGAGGGGCTTGTCTGTCAGCAGCCGCGAAATGGCCTCCGCAAGTGCCTTGGGGTCATGTGGCGGGACCAGCAGCGCCTCGCGACCGCGCCGAACAACGCCCTTGTACCCGTGGATGTCTGAGGCAACGATGGGGGCGCCGGCGGCCATCGCCTCCAGCAGCACGATGCCAAAGGACTCGCGCCCGGTGGCCGGCGAGCAGTAGACATCGACAGTCCGGAACAACTGGATCTTCTCGCTGTCCGAGACGCGGCCAAGGAACTCAACGTCAGAGAGCTTGCGCGTGGCGACGTACCGTCGCGCCTCACGCTCCTGGGGTCCACCGCCGACCACTAGCAGGCGCGACTCGAGACCGCTCTTGCGGAGCAGACGGTGAGCCTTGAGCAGCTCCAGCAGGCCCTTGCGCGGCTCGAAGCGGCCCACAAACAGCACGTTGGGCGTCCCGTCCTGCCAGCGCGAGACCGCGACGCCCCGCTGATACTTCTGGTCATCCACGCCGTTGGGGATGATCTTGTAGTCGCCCGGGAAGTACCGGTCGATGAAGTGGCGCGCGGCCGCTGACACGGCGATGCGCCCATGGAGCCGAGCCGCGTAGCCGTCCATGACTCGGCTGCCAAACTCGTAGGCCGGCGACCAGCCACCGTACGCGTGGAATGTCGCGACGTTGACGCTCTTGGACTCGCGCAGCAGGATGGGCGAGAGGAACGGCACAAACGGCTCGTGGAAGTGGAGCACGTCAAACTGCTCCCGCTCAAGCACCGCCCGAACCTGTGAGAGGTACCGAGGCGAGATGGTGACCGTGCCCACTGAGCCGTTCATCGGCATCGAGAAGCCTTTGCCCAGCCGGATGACGTCGCCTTCCGAGGCGCGCTGCAGGCCGTGCGAGGCGGACAGGATCCGCACGTCGTGGCCGCGGAGGCGCAGGTTCTCGTACAGGTAGCGGACGTGCTGGGTCACACCCCCGGGGAGCGGGTAGATGTACGGCGAGACCAAGCCGATCTTCACGGGAAGAGCCTACCCCGGCGGAATGCGCGGCGGACGCTGTCGGCCGCCGGGATACCCGAGATCGCGGCCCGTGCCGTCGCGGCGGATGCGGCCGCCAAGCTCATCGCGGCCGTCGCGGGCGTACTTACGCAACTGCTGGCTGAACGTGCCCAACTGGCCCACTGAGCCGTGGAAGGCACCGTGGTGGCGCGTTGTGCCCGCCAACACCGCGGCGCGCGCATCCGCGGCTGTCTGGCCGGGGAAGGACGTCCAGACGGAGCCGATAGCGGCGGCCGCATGCGCATCGCTCGCGCCAAACTGGGCGAGCCCCAACTCCTGCGCAAACCGCAGGACGGCCCCATGGCGAAACTTGCCAAACGCGGTTGGGTTGAAGGTCTCCACCGTGTCCGGGCGGACAGCCGGGTTGTCTGAGGCAAACAGCTTGCGCAGCATGAACCCCTGTGCGCACATCGGGTGCGGGACCAGCGGGTGGGCAGGGATAGCCAGACCGCCCTGGTCGTGGACAGCCTCGATGGACCACGCAAGACCCTTCATCGGGGTCACGGGACGCTCCAGGAACAACGCCAGCAAGTGGCCGCCCCGCGTGGTGATCTCCTCGCCAACCACCACCTCAAACCGTAGACCGCGGTCTTGGGCGATCTGCCGGCCGGCCAGGGCGGCATCGATGCGCTCGTGGTCCGTGATGGCGATGACATCCAGCGTTCCGGCAGCAGCGACGTGGTCAAGGATCTCAAGCACCGAGGACGTGCCGTCCGACGCCCAGGTGTGGATGTGCAGGTCCGCCCGGCCGCGCTGGGGATCGAGCTCGTTGGTCACGACGCGGCCTCCGTGCTGGTGCTGGCGTGGCCCGGCTTGGTGCCACTGAGGGCCAGATCGGGCCAGATCGGGTGGAAGGCACCCCACCACTGGGACGGATCATCGGCGAGCAGATCCTCAAAGCCGCGGACCATCGCCTCGGTGAGCGCCGTGAGCCGCTCGCGCAGCGGTCCGGGCGGCGGCATCGGCACCAGCGTCAGCGCGCCCTGATAGCGCAGGTGCTCAATCCGGCGGGCGACGGCCACATAGAGCGGGATGCCGGTCTCGATAGCCAAGAGCGGCGCGCCCGGCGGGATGGGCGCGGGGTGGCCAAAGAACGGGATGGACAGCCCGCCGCCCAGCACGTCCCGGTCCGAGACAAGGCCAACCGATGTGCCTGCTTTGAGCGCCCTGAGGAGAACCCGGCGGGCGTCCTTCATCGGGATGATCTGGACGCCAACGCGGCTGCGGGTGGTGACAAACCAACGGCGGAGCGCTGGGTCCTCCACGAGCTCCATAGGCGCAACAAAGTCGCTGCCGATGAGGCTTCGGGCGGCAATCGTCGCCACCTCGATGGCGCCGTAGTGCATTCCCGCCAGGATCACCGGATGGCCACCCTGTAGCCCCTCGCGGACCTCGTCCGGGGTGAGGACGTCGATGCGGGCCAGCATCGCAGCGGACTCGTACCGGCCTGCGCGGAGCACCTCGAGGTAGTAGCGCGCGGCGTGGCGGAACAGCCCGCGCACAATCTGCTCCAAGGCTGCCGGATCCGTGGCCGCGCGCCGAACAAGGGCGGAACCGCGACCCTGGGCGTCAAGCCCCATGCAGACGCGCCGTAGGTTGGCCCGCGCCTGGGCCGCCTTGGCCGGGGCGATCCTGTACCAGATGCCGCCCGCCGCATTGGCAACTGCCACCAGGGGTTGTTCGGGCAGCCGCGCCACCACCCACGCGGCACCCAGGATCAGGCGGCCACGGAGGGTTGGGCGCCCGGGATCGGCCACCTGCATCGCGGGCGCTGCGGGCGCGGGTGCCGGGGTGCCCGCAGGCGCAGCGTCGGACACGCGGTCAGGCCCCGCCGCTGGGGATCGCAGCCGGGGCGGGAGCCTCGTTGGGAACCGCTTCGGGGGATGCTGCTGGTACCGCGCCACGCTCGCCTGCGCTCTGGCGGCCGGCCAGCATCTCCGCGGCTCGGCGCTCCAGGGTGGCCGTCTCGGCAGCGGTGGACGGCCACATCGGCTTGAAGTTGTACCACTGCTCCGGAGCCGCAGCGACCGTCCGCTCCAGTGCATCGGCGATCCGCTGCGTGGCCCTCTGGATGGTTGCCGAATCTGAGGCATCCACCGTGAACGCCACGTCGGTGTCAATGCGGAAGTGGCCGTTGGGCAGGCGCCGGACCACCATCGGGGCGATGATCGCGCCCGTCTTGGCGGCCAAGGTGGCGGGTCCAGCGGGAAGGGTGGTCCAGGCGCCAAACAGCTTCACCGGGATGTCGTCGGGCTTGTAGCCCCAGTCCACGAGGAGCGCCAGCATCTGGTTCTTGCGCAGGATCGTGAACAACTCGCGCAGGTTCCGCCACGGCACCACGTGGACGCCCCATGACTCGCGGTTCCTGCGCAGGATGTCAAAGATCTCGGGGAACGCGGAGTCATCCGCAACCACGTTGGCAGGCAGCCCGCGATGCGCCACGCCCGCGGCGACCGCCTCATTGTTCCCCACGTGGCCCGCCACCACGATCATGGACTTCCCGTGGGCCCGAAAGGCGTCCACGATGCGGTCCATGCCGTCGCCCTCAACCAGTTGCTGCACCACTTCGGTCTTGAGCGACGGCAGGCGCATCGTCTCCACCATGAACCAGCCGTACTCCTTGTACGCCCGCATCGCGAGCCGCCGGACGTCTGGGTGGTTGGGCGGCAACCCAAGCACGTGGCTGAAGTTGAGGTTGGAGTAGCGCCGCTTTGACGGCCACACGAGGTAGCCGAGCTGGTTCAGACGGCCAACAACCGCCGCGGAGAACCGCGGCGGCAGGTAGGCGAGCAGACGTGCCGACGACTTGTAGCCGACGACGGCGATCTTCTCGACGATTCTGGGTGACGTCTGGAGACGCCTGTGGGGCGCCTCCAGACGCTTTGCTGGTTCGGTCACGACACCTGTGCTGTGCTTGCGAGATCCCTGCTGTGCTCTCGCGACTCCTCGGTGCCAACCAGGGTCTCGTTGTCATCGCCGCGGATGAACGCCTCGACCCGGTTGTACGCGATGTCGTCGTGGATCTGCATGGGCGGGCTCTTCATGAAGTAGCTCGACGGTGCGACAAGGGTACCCTTCAGGCCCCGGTCAAGCCCGATCCGCAGGCAGCGGATCGCGTCAATGATGACACCTGCCGAGTTGGGGCTGTCCCAGACTTCGAGCTTCAGCTCCATGTTGAGCGGCACGTCGCCAAACGTGGTGCCCTCAATCCGGATGTGGCACCACTTGCGGTCCTTCAGCCACGGCACGTAGTCCGACGGGCCCACGTGGATATCGCCCGCGGCGATGTCGTAGTCGAGCATCGAGGTGACGGCGTTGGTCTTGCTGATCTTCTTGGACTCGAGGCGCTCGCGCTCAAGCATGTTCAGAAAGTCCGTGTTGCCGCCAAAGTTCAACGGTAGGTGCGGTCGATGCGGACACCGCGGTCCATGAACAGCCGGGTGAGCACGCGGTGCGTGATGGTCGCGCCAACCTGGCTCTTGATGTCGTCGCCAATGACCGGAAGGTTGGCGGCGGCGAACCGGCGCTGCCAGTAGGGCTCGCGACCGATGAACACGGGGATCGCGTTCACAACGGCCACGCCCGCCTGCAGGGCCTGCTCGACGTACCACTTGGTGGCCTCCTCGCTGCCCACGGGCAGATAGGAGACGAGCACGTCAACCTGGCGGTCCTTGAGGATCCCGACGACGTCAGCTGTGGGGCCAGGCGCCTTCTCGATGACCTGGGACAGGTACTTGCCCAGGCCGTCGTGGGTCATCCCGCGATCAACCTTGACGCCCATGTGCGGGACGTCCATGAACTTGAACGTGTTGTTCTGGCCGGAGAAGATCGCCTCGGAGAGGTCCTTGCCAACCTTCTCCTTGTCGATGTCGAAGGCCGCCACAAACTCCACATCGCTGATGTGGTAGTCGCCAAGCTTGACGTGCATCAGGCCCGGGACAAAGTCCTCGGCCTTGGCGTTCTCGTAGTAGTAGCGACCCTGCACCAGGCTGCTGGCGCAGTTGCCCACCCCAACGATGGCGACGCGGATCTTCTTGCCGCGCTGCTTCGGGGCTGTCTTGTCGGTCACGGGAGCCTCCACACTCCTGTGGACGTTTGGTATCCGGCGTCCGCCCGGACGGCCTTACGGGCCGGGTTGTCTTACTGCGCGGCCTGCGACGCCTGCGCCGATGCCTGTCGAGCTGTGTGCACGATCCGCTGGACCGTCGTGACGGTTGCCAGCACGGTGATGAGGCCAAGCGCCGCATTCAGCGCGATCGCGCTGAGCGGATAAGCCATGCCGCCGGCGCCGCCCACCGGGTCAGGCCCAGTGAGGAGACCGGCCGCAATGAGGCCGATGGTGAGGATCACGAGACGGACCTCGCGCGGTGCGAGGCCCACGTTGGCCATGCCGGTGCCGGCGGTGAAGCCGAGGCTCTCCGACTTGGCGCGCGTGTAGCTGACCATGAAGGCTGACTGCATCGCTGCGGCCGCGAGGACAACGGGCATCCATAGGCCC
>CAIXZV010000427.1 GCA_903924005.1 uncultured Chloroflexota bacterium
CCGCATGGACGACGCGGGGGCCGGGACCCTGGCCGACAGCGCGGGCTCCCGCAGCGGCGCCTACGCCGGGTCCCCGGCGCTCGGCGTGGCGGGCGGGCCCCTCCGCGACGCGGTCAACCGGGCGGTCTCGCTGAACGGGTCGGCGCAGTACGCGTCCGTCCCCGCGGCCGCGTTCGGCTCCGCCTCCGGCTGGTTCTCGGTGGAGGCGTGGTTCAAGTCCACCTCGACCGCCGCGACGCAGTCGATCATGGGCACGCGGGGCGGCTCGGCCAGCACCTTCGGCCTGAAGCTGTGCAAGGACTCCACCTGCGGCGGCGTCCAGAGCATCCGGGTCGACGTGGGCAACGGCACCGCCTGGCTCCTCAACGGCAACCTGCCGTTCTCCTGGAGGGCGGACCGCTGGTACCACGTGGCGCTCGCCGTGGACGACGTCGCGGGCGCGGCCACCGTCTACGTCGACGGCGCCGTCCTGGGCGTGCTCCCGTTCGCCACCGCGGGGTCGCCGGCCCTCGCAACCGCGTCGTCGGGCTTCTACATCGGCCAGAACGGCTCCTCGTCGCCGGAGTACTTCTCCGGGTCGATCGACGAGGTCGCGGTCTACACGGCGGCGCTGGACCCGGACCGGGTGCGGATGCACTACCTCGCCGGCCGCGGCGTCGCCGACCGCCACGCGGTGCCGACCAGCGACCGCGAGGGGCACGTGGTCGCCGCGGACGACGAGTTCCTCACGAACGCTGGCTTCGAGTCCGCGCTGGCGTCGTGGCAGTACGGGGGCGGCGCGGCGGTGCACACGGCCGCGGACCCCGCGGCCGACGCGCTCGTCCACTATGTGGCAACCTCGCCGTCGGCGACCTTCCGCTCCCTGCAGGTCCTCCCCGGCGCCTATGTGAACCAGGACGTCCAGCTGGTGCCCGGCCAGACCTTCCGGGCGCAGTTCTGGACGCTGGCCGCGGCCGGCGGGGCCCACGCGACCTACTCGCTCTACTACTGGGACACCGCCGCCGCGAGCTGGGCGACGTTCTTCACCGACCACTCGACCGCGGCTGGGTGGACCCCCCACGCCTGGGACATCGGCGTCCCGGCGAACTCCGACGGGCGGGTCCGAATCAGCCTGTGGAACGACGGCGCGACGACCGCCGCGTACTTCGACGACGTCGCCGTCGTGACCGCCTGGAGCGCCACGGACTACGCCTCGAACGGGCTCCCGACCGACACGTACGCGCTGCGCCCCGGCTGCGCGGGCGGGACCTGCGCAGCCGGCGCAACGGTCCGCACGCACCTGGCGTACGCGCCGCAGACGGGCGCCGCGCCGCTGCCGGGGATCCTGCCGACGGCGACCACCGCCAACTGGATCGACGGGACCCAGGGGCCGAACCCGGACGAGGACGTCACCACCGCGGCCGCGTACGACAGCTGGGGCCGGACGCTGTCCGCCACCGACCCGGACGGCGTCGCCTCGACGCGGTCGCTCGACGCCAACCAGACCGACGTGGCCTCATCGGCCGACGGGCTCGGGGACACGACCGCGTTCGACTACGACGGCGTGGGCAACCGGACCCGCTCCGAGAGCCCGCTGCACGCGGTGACCGCCACCGCGTACGACCTGCGGGGGCACGCGACCGACGTCACCGACGCGCTCGGCGTCGTGACGCACTCGGAGTTCAACAACTGGGGCCAGGCCACGGCCACCACCGCGAACTACGTGCCGGGCGGCGGGCCGGGCCCGTCCCAGAACGTCGTCACGGCCTACGCCTACGACGCCGCGGGCAACCTCGTCCGCACGGACGCCGACCCGTCGGGGATCGACGCCGTCACGACGTCGTCGTACGACCTCCTCGGCGACGCGGTCGGCGCCACCAGCTACCCCGGCAGCGGCGGCACGGGCGCGGCGCGGACCACCGCGTACCGGTTCGAGACGTACGCGGCCGGCGGCACCGTCTACACCCGCACCAGCCCGACGGGCGTGGTGCTGCCGGCCGGGCCGGACTCGGCCGCCCCGGCCTGCCCCGACGGGTCGGGCCAGTGCAACAGCGTCCAGGCCGTGGACTTCAACGGCAGGACGCTGTCCGCCACAGACGACTACGGGAAGACCACGCGCACGTGGTCGGACCTGGCCGGGCGCGCGGTGCGCGTCACCGCGAACTATGTGGACGGCGTGTTCAGCGCCGCCGCGCCCGACGCCGACGTCACCGCGTCGACGTGGTACGACGTGGCCGGCCAGCCCCAGATCGCGTTCGGCCCGGCCGTCTCGACCGGGGGCCAGGGCCGGAGCGCGCTCACGGTCCGGGACGCCCTGGAGCGGCCCGTCTCCGTCACGCAGCGCGACACGTCCGTCGCCGACGTCAGCGTCGCGAAGACCGTGTACACGCCGGGCGGGCGCGCCGACCGCACATCGCTGCCCGACAGCGTCTCGCTGGCCGACGCGTCGCGGACGTGGACGAAGACGGTGTACGACGCCGCCGGCCGGGCCGTGAGGACGGTCGCGCACTTCGACCCGTCCGGCGCCGCCGGGCTCGCGACGGACTCCTTCGAGGGCCCGTCGCTCGCCGACCAGACGATGCAGGGCGACGGCGTGGCGGAGCGGTGGGACGCCGCCGCCGGCGTGTTCATCACCGCGGGCGCGACCGCGGCGGAGAGCCACGCCGCGGCAGACGCGGTCCGG
>CAIXZV010000428.1 GCA_903924005.1 uncultured Chloroflexota bacterium
CGTCGTCATCGCGTCGGCCGGCGTGTTCGTCGTCGACGCGAAGCGCTACGAGGGTCGGATCGAGATCCGGAACCACGGCTGGCTCTTGCGGCCCGACGAGCGGCTCCACGTCGGCCGGCGCGACTGCTCAGCCCTCGCCGACAACATGGGATGGCAAGTCGCTGCCGTCGAGACGGCCTTGCGCTCAGGCAATGTTGAGCCTTTGCCGCCCGTGACGCCGGTCCTCTGCTTCATCGACGGCGACTGGCCGATCATCTCGCCCGCCGACACCTTCCGCGGGGTCCGGCTGGAAAGCCCGAGGTCGCTCCGCAAGCGCCTGGCTGGTGCTGCCATCGACCAGGAGGAGATCGCGCGGCTGGCGCGAGTCCTCGCCGCGGCGCTGCCGTCCAAGTAGGCGGGTGAACTCGTGACCCCTATCGACCCCTTGCGATTACCCGGGGTCATAACATGCCTAGAGGCCCGGGAGCCGGTGTGGATCGGACCGGCGCGACCGTCATGCCTCGAGGGTGCGGGGTTGGCTGCCGGCATGCCTATTCGGCCGATCTACGGCCATGCCATCGCACCGCGACCGCACGGGACGAGTTCCGGACGGGCGCGTGGGCGACTACGCTTGTGGGCGTCGGCCGGCCGGGTTCGTCGCGGTACTCGTTCCCGAGCGTGGCGCGATGCTTGAAGGATCGGGCTTGACCATGCGACGTAGCGGCCCAATTGCGGGCGCCATCCAGTGACAAACGGCCGACGCGACAGTGACGCTGCCCCGGCGGAGGCTTCCGGGCGGACACTCCATGTCGGTCCCACCGGCTACCCGTCAATCGGGGAGGCGATCGCCCACGCCTCGCCGCTGGACAACATCGTCGTCGAGCCCGGCGAGTACCGTGAGACCGGGCTCGAGATGCACGGCACCCAGACCCTCGTTGGCGGCGGTGACGACCGGGACGGCGTCACCATCGTGCTCACGCAGGGCACGATTCACCTCTCGGACCAGGCTCGCGTCGAGCGCCTCACGATCTCCCGACCTGAGGATGAAGGCGACGAGGCAATCCTTGCGGAGCCACTGGTGCAGGTTGGGTCGGGCGCGCCGGCACTGGTGGACGTCTCCCTCTCGGGCGTCCCGGGCGAGGTGTCAGTTGACCTTGCGATCGTCGGCGGCAGGCCGTCAGCGGTCGACTCGCAACTCGGCACAGTCGCAATGAGCGGGGCCAGCACAAGCTCGCTCGAGGACTGCGAACTCGAGGGCCTCCGGGTCGCCGGGGCTTTCCCAAGTCTTCGGTCTTGCACGGTGTATGGGGAGACAGTCGTCTCCGACGCCGGAGGGGGAACGTTCGTCGCCTGCGCCCTCGGCATGAGTCGATCCGGCTCGACTCCGAGCTTCTTAGTTGGGCTCGATGTGAGGGATGCGGGATCACACCCGGTGCTGAGCGAGTGCGCGGTGGCCGGCGGATACCGCGCCGCGATCTTTTGGCGAGGCGGAGCCGGGGACCTCGACGGCTGCGAGCTCCGGACGCTGTGGGCCCCGGGCCGGCTAGCCGTGGCAGTGGCAAAGTGGCAGTTGAGCGCGGTCGAGGGCCTAGCCGACAGCTGGATGTGGTGGAGGCACGATCTGCCCGCGGACGCCCCGGCCTTGCTCGATCTGGTGTGGCGGGCAGCTCGCATCGATCCCATGGTGCTCATGAAGGGGCTGCCCGTGGAGGTCACGCCGGCCCGCTTCTTTGAGCCCGGTGAGCGCCCGGTCCTCGCCATCCGGGACCGCTACACGTCGCCCCGGCTTATGAAGTGCCGACTCCTTGGACCCTCGCCAATCGAGCTTGATCCGGACTCTTCGCCCGCGCTGCTCGACTACCAGTGGACGGCGCTAGAACCGGATCCCGGCTGGCGGGCGATGGTGCCTCCGACTCCGACCGTGCTCATGTCCAGCAAGGACCCCTTCTTCGCGTCGACGTTCCGGGAATGGCATGAGCAGGCGCTCCTTGCGTACCTGGAGAAGGTGAAAGGGTGGGCGGCTTTGCGGGAGGCGGTTGATGCCGGCGAGTACGACGAGTACGACTAGACGCGCCAGCGGGTTATAGGCGACGGCGCCCTACTCTCCGACCTTGAGGCCTTCCGGCTCAGGCAGCCGCGGCCCCAGGATCCACACCAGCTGCGCCGTCGTCTCGGCCCCGACCTTTGACCGCGCGTTCGCCAGGTGGTGCTTCACGGTCGAGTGCGACAGGCCGAGGCGGTGGGCGGCGGCCTTCTCCGACCCGGCGACAAGGACCGCGGTCACGACGACGACCTCGCGGTCCGTGGCGCGCTCGGCGGGGCGGCAGGGCCGTCTCGTCATGCGCTCGTGAGCCAGCGGGAGGGCTCTGGCGGCTCGGAGAGCCGCATCGTGATCGGAAGGTCGTTCGTCGCGGGGCTAAGCCTCTCGCCCCGACCAGATCCCCTCCAGCACCCGATTCATGCGTGGATTCGGCCCCCTGACTCATCCCTCCGGCTCGGCATCTTGCACCGCCACACCTTAACGTCCCCTCTCGGCGGCACAGCATGCGGCAGAGCGGTATCACACGGTGTGTGTGAGCGGCATCGTATGATGCGGGAGAGTGGTAGTCTGCCGTCGTGGACCCCTACCGCCCCCGACTCGTCGACGGGCAGATCGACGCGCTGCTCGCGGAGCTGCCCGCGATCTTCGTCACGGGCCCGCGGGCGACGGGCAAGACCACCACGGCCGCGCGGCGCGCCGCGACGGTCGTCCGCCTCGACCGCGAGGCCGAGGCCGTCGCGTTCCGCGCCGACCCGGACGCCGCGATGCGCGGCATGGCCGAGCCGGTGCTGCTCGACGAGTGGCAGCTGGTCCCGGGCGTGCTCGGCGCCGTCAAGCGCGCGGTCGACGCCGACTCGCGCCCCGGGCGGTACCTCGTCACGGGCTCCGTCCGCGGGGACCTCGACGGGGACCTCTGGCCGGGCACGGGCCGGCTGACGCGGGTGCCGATGTTTGGCATGACCGTCCGGGAGCAGGCGGGCAACGTGATGGCCGAGCCGTTCCTCGACCGCGTCGCCGCCGGGGCCGACCTCGCACCCGCGTCGGACACGCCCGACCTGCGCGGGTACGTGGAGCTCGCGCTCCGGGGCGGCTTCCCGGAGCCGGCGCTGCGCCTCGGCGAGCTCGGCCGGCGCCACTGGCTCGAGAGCTACGTGGAGCACCTGCTCACCCGCGACGCCGAGGAGGTCGACGGCGGCCGGGACCCGGTCCGCCTGCGCCGGTACCTCGAGGCCTACGCGCTCAACACGGCGGGGATCGTCGAGGAGCGGACGCTGTTCGAGGCGGCGGGCATCAACCGCAGGACCGCCCAGGCCTACGAGCGGCTGCTGTCGAACCTGCTCGTCGTCGAGGCGATGCCGGCGTGGACGTCGAACCGGCTCAAGCGCCTCGTGCTCATGCCCAAGCGCCACATGGTCGAGCCCGCCCTCGCGGGGGCGGTCCTCGGGCTCGACGCCGCGCTCGTGCTCCGCAGCGGCGACCTCCTGGGCCGGCTGCTCGACTCGTTTGTCGTCTCGCAGCTCCGGGCCGAGCTGGCCGTGTCGTCGGTCCGCCCGCGGCTCTCCCACGTCCGCCAGCAGCAGGGTCGGTTCGAGGTCGACATCCTCGCCGAGCTCGCCGGCGGCCGCCTCGTCGCGATGGAGGTCAAGGCTGACGCGGCGCCGGGGCCGGACGCCGCCCGCCACCTCGCCGGGCTCCGCGACCGGTACGACGCCGAGTTCGCCGCCGGCATCGTGTTCCACACGGGACCCCGCACGTATCGCCTCGGCGACCGGCTCGCGGCCGTGCCGATCTCAGCCCTCTGGGGCTGACGCCGGCCCGGCGACCTGGCACAGCAGCCGCCACGCCGTCGGGACAGTAAGGTCGCTATTGGAGGGCTTGCCTCCCGTTGAGTTCGGCGACCGACGTTTCGGCCAGGGATGTGCACCGGGACGCGTGTGTGATCCGGCCCACGCAGCCCTCCTGTGACGCCGGCGCCTCACATTGTGCGCTGACGGCCGGGAAGCCAGGCGCGATCAGGTCGGTGCCCAAGAGGAAGGTGCCTGAGCTCTCGAACTGCAAACCTCGGCGGCCGGGTGGGGGCGGACGGGGGATCGCCGCCAGCACCTCTGCCAAGTGTCACTGGATTCCGGAGATCCATTGTCTGGGACCGGTCCGGGCACCTATCGGGTGTCCGCAATGGATTCGACCCGGGACGGACTGGACGGCCACAAGAATGTGCTGGATCGCGACCGGCCCCCTGGCGGGCCTCGCCGCCGCCCAGGCGTCCGATGACCCGGCGTTGGCCGCGCAGGCGGACCAGCGATCGACTGATGCCCTTGCGCCTCGACGCGCAGGCCTTCGGTCACTGGCTACACTCCAAGCGTGATGCAGGTCCCCAAATCTCCGGATCAGCCCAGCGCCGGGCAGACCGCCGCTGGCGGCGCGCCGGCGGCTGCGGCCTTGCGCACCTCGACGCGCGCGCGCCGCCCTGCCACCGTCACGATCCTTGCGGTCCTCCAGCTGCTCACCGCCGCCGCCTACGGAGCAATCGTCGCGGCATTGGTCATGACCGGTCCCGACGCGCTCTTCCGACTCCTAGGCGACATGGCCTTAGCGCGCGAGCTACTCGGCAACGCGGAGATGGCGACCGTGGTGGTGATCTTCGCCGCTTACGCCGTGGCGACCCTCGCGGCCGGCATCCTCTTGCTCCGCATGCGCCAGCTGGGCTGGACGAGCACGATGCTGCTCACGGGCCTGGGCCTAGTGTCGTCGATCCTCACGTGGTGGGGGCAGGGGACCACGATCCCAATCTCGCTCTTCGTGCAGGTGGTCACCGTCTTCTACCTAAACCAGCGCCAGGTCAGGGAGGCCTTCGGCATCTCCCGGCGAGAGGCCGGCGACGCGCTCAGCGACGCCGGCACCACCTACGATCGCGTCGACGCCACCCCCAGTGAGGCGGGCGAATGAGCGATACGGCCGACGTCGACCTGCTCCGCCGCTTCGAGCCCGTTCTCCGCTACACGCATGGCGAGTTCTTCTTCCCGATGGCCGTTGACGACTACGTGGCAGAGTGCGACCTGTGGGCCGTGGGCGCCGCCGGCGAGCGAACACTGCTCGTCCCAGCCGGCCGGCTCACGCTCGAAGACCTGGCAACGTGGCGGTCGCGCGTGCCGGATCGTTCCCTCTTCCTGCAGTTCGTCCAGCAGCCGCTGAGTGGAGTGGCCCTCGCCCAGGGTCGGGAGCGCGCCCCACGTCCCGCGTTCAGTGCGCCGAGCCGCCTGGCAAGGGTCGGGGTTGCTGCGCGGCTCATCGACGCCGGGTTCTACCTCGCGCTCCTGGTGCGCGGGACCGTCCCGGGCGGCACGGTAGCGGCGGCCGAGGTCAAGTACGCGGGGATCCGGTCGCGAAACCCCAACTTCACCTATTACGGCCGCGTCGTGCGGCATGCCGGCTGGACTGTCTGCCACTACCTCTTCTTCTACGCGATCAACGACTGGCGCTCGTCGTTCTCGGGCGCCAACGACCACGAGGCCGACTGGGAGCAGTGCTTCGTCTTCGCCGAGGATCACGACGACGGGTCGTTCACCCCGGTCTGGTTCGCCCGGGCGGCCCACGAAGAGGTCGGGGCCGATCTGCGCTGCCGCTGGGACGATCCGCTCCTCCAACTCGAGGGCGACCATCCGGTCATCTTCGCCGGGGCCGGCTCCCACGCCGCGTACGTCGAGCTCGGGGAGTACCTGCAGTCCGTTCCGCTCCGGTTGCCCCGCCGGGTGCAGTCGACGGCGACCGCAATGCGGCGGTTCTGGAAGACGACCCTCGGTCAGGGCGACCATGCCGCGTCCCGCGGGGCGACGCCGATTGCCGCTGTTCCCTTCATCGACTATGCACGCGGCGACGGCGTAGCGGTGGGCCCTGGGCAGCCGCACGCCTGGACGCCGATCCTGATCGGCGACGACGTCCCGTGGGTGACGGGCTACAGCGGCCTGTTCGGTCTCGATACCGAGGACCGGCTTGCCGGGGAGCGTGCGCCCGCAGGACCGAAGTGGGCACGCGACGGTCGCCCGCGGCAGTCGTGGATCGACCCGATCGCCTTCGCCGGGCTCGATGCGACGCCGCCGCCCGGGCGGAAGTCCGAGGCGCTGGCGAGCGAGCTTCGCGAGCTCCGGTCCAGTCTCGGCGCGGACCGGGCCACAATCACAGATCTCGAGCGCGACTCGCAGCGGCTTGGCGTGCGTCTCGCCGCGGCCCAGCGCGCGGGCCGGTCCAGGGCATCGGTGGTCGGCATCGTCGCGGAGCGGGACCGCGCCGTCGCCGAACTGCGCGTCCTGCGCGTCAGGGTCGATGGCACCCTCGCCACAATCGACGACAGCGAGGCAGAACTTCTCCGGGTCTGCGAGGGCGACCCTGGTGACCCGCGCGCCCACCTGCGCCACGTGGTGCATCCGCAGGATCCGGCCGCGATCCGCCGCAGCCGCCTGCTCGACGTCTGGTCCGCGATCAGCGTCGCCCTTGCCGTCCTGCTGCTGGGAGCGCTGCTGATCACGAGGGCGGCCCCGTGGTGGGTCGGCCTGATCGGGATCGCGGTAGGGTTCGTTGCCATCGAGGCGCTGGTCCGGCGGCGCGTTCTACGCCTGCTGCTGGATCTCACCATCCTGCTCGCCATCGTCGGCGCGGGGATTCTGGTCTACACGAGCCTCGTGGAGTTCGTCGCGCTGGGGCTGCTCGCCATCGGCTTCGTCATCCTGCGCGACAACGTCCGCGAGCTGCGCCAGGCCTGACCCCGACGGCGTCCCGAAGCAATCCCCCGGCCAACGACGTGCGTGCCCGGCTCTCGCAGAACCAGCGCGATGAGGTCAATTCCGGGGTGTCGCCGCCTGTCTCCCTGGCGGAGGACCCGCGGCCGGTTTAGGGCACCTGCACTCAATGCGCGCACGATCTCGTCGGGCACGATGATCCGCGGTGTGGGACCGGGAGGCTTGACTCCTCTCGCCCCGACCAGACTGACCTATCGAACACACGATGGGTTCAGATCCGAATGCTTCGGCCCATCCGTAGCGCTCGGCTTCCGCGCTCGGGCGGATGACGAGGTCGAACTCCCGCGCGTCGATTCCCGTAAAGATCGCCGCTCTTCCTGCTCAGGGTCGCCTCGCCCGCGGCGTCATCGCCGCGAGGGATTGACTAGGTTCGGACTAGTCCCGGACGGCTGCCCCCTACGGACCCCAGTCGGGCCAGTCCGCCTCTGAATGGTCGCCGACCCAGAGCGCTTGTTGCTGGCTGCCGTCGGCGGCCATCACCCAGAGCGCGTTGTGGTCCTGCCGGTCCCAGTAGACGAAGACGATCTGGGAGCCATCCGGCGACCAATCCGCCTGGAAGGCGAGATCGCCCGCCGGGAAGTGGGTCAGCGCACGCGGCTCGCCACCCGTGGCCGCGACGACGTAGACCGCCTGGTCACCCTGCGGGGAGTCCTGGGTGAAGAGGATCGAGCGGCCGTCGGGCGACCAGCGTGGGTGTCCCACGTCCCCCCAATCGGGGGTCAGTCGGCGGACCGCCCCACTGGCAGCATCCGCGATGAACAGTCCGCCGGTCGCCCCGCGCGTCACCCGGACGAAGACGACCGACCGGCCGTCGGGAGCAAGCGACGCCTGCTCGTCATCACCAAGGTCGCCGACGGCGCGGGCGGGGGTCAGCCCGACCGGGTCCGAGCCGTCCGCCTTGGCGACATGGAGACCAAGGTCGAGGGGCTGACTGCAGCTGTAGTCCGTGAACACGAGGCGATTGGCCGAGACCGACACGGACGCGGACTCTTGCGCCGTCAGCACGCCATCGGTGAGCTGGTTGACGCTGCCCGTCGCCATGGACATCTCGAAGAGATGTCGGTCCCCGGCTCGTTCACTGTCGAACACGATCTGGTCCGCGGTCGCCCAGGTGGCTCGGGCGAACGTCCAATCGGAGATCGGGGTCGCGTGGAACCCGCTCGAGTCGATCGTCGCCAAGGAGAACGACCCGGTGCCGAGGCCCTCGATCGCGAACAGGATCCTGCCGGTGGCCAGCGTGCCGGCGGTCGTCCCGAGGGTCGGGGTCGTTGCCGTCGTGCCGCGCGTGGACGTGCATTGCGACGCCGTGGCCGTGGCAGTCGGGGTGGGAGCGGCGCCCGTCGCAGTCGGCTGCCCGGTCGGCGACGCCGCGGGCTGGCTCGCTCCGCAGGCGCCAAGGAGCAGGGCACAGGTGATCGGGAGCCACGGAAACGACGGACGGCGCATGGGATCCCCTCCTGGTGGGCGACGAATGGAAGGCGTAGCGTGCGGACCTGCCCGCCAATCTCACGGCGCGTTGCTGAGGACGGTCTGCCCGGTCGCCGCGTCAAAGGCAGTCCAAGTCCATTGGCCGCTGGTGGAGCCCATCACCGACACCCACCAGATGAGGGCCGAGCCAGCGGGCGGCGTGAGGAACCGGAACTCGTGCTGCTGGGTCGCCGCAGGGTTGACGATTGAGATCCGGCCCAGGATGGGCCCAACCCAGGGGATCCGCGGATCGAGGTTCTGGACGATCGTGCGCTCGGCTACGATCCCGGCCGGTGGAGCCGCGATCGTCGACCAGACAAGGCCGTTGTCCTGGAGGCGCTGCCGGAAGTCCCCGCTTGGCACTTGTTCCACGTCGGTCGTTGTGAGATAGACGAGCGAGAGGAGATCCCCGGTCGCGTCGTCGATCAGGGCCAGCCCGCCGTTCGGATCCTCGTCGCAGAACGACGAGCACTGGACCAGTGTCCCCGAGACCTCGACCGCCCAACTCAATGCATCGGCATAGAAGCCGTTGCCCCTGCTGTCGTACGGGTAGGTCCCGCCCGCCCCAACGAGCGTGACCTTCGTCACAACGACCGGTGTGGACGCCAGACCGACGTGACCGGTTTCCACGAGGGCGACGACGGTCGCCTCGGCGGCCGCTGGCGTGAGCCTCGGGTTGAGCGCCGGGGGAGTCACGACCGCCGGGCTGGGCAGCGAGGCGGGGGATGGCGCGGGGGAGCCCGCGAGGCCGACCGTGCCCAGGAGGGCCAGGACCAGAAGCAGCCCCGCGATCAGCCACGCGACTGCGGGCCGCCGCGCAAGCGAGGCGATCACGGGTCCCCGCGCCGGCCATGCGAGCGAGCCGATCCTTCGCCGTGGTCCGGCGGCAACGATCGCCTGGTGGGCGATCGCGGCGGCGTCGAACGGCCGCGCGGCCAGAGCCCCCCGGGCACGGAGCCGCTCTCCCAGACGTGGTTCGAAGTCGAGCCGGTCAGTCATCGCTGAGCTCCGTTCGAAGGCGGTCGAGCAGGCGAGCGAGCCTTGCCCGCGTTCCCGAGGGCGAGCGGCCCATCGCCCGACCAAGCTCGGTCGAGTCGAAACCCGCGATGTACCGCAGCGCGAGCAGCGCCCGATCGTCGGCGTCAAGCCGAGCGAGTGCGTTGGCCAGGTCAAGGTCCGCGACACGCAGCGCCGGATCGACACCTGGCGCCGCCCAATCCCTGACAGAGATCTCCACCACTGTCCGGCGCCGTTGGCGGCGAACGAGCTGGCGCGCCTCGTTGGCGGCGATCGACACGAGCCAGGGTCGCAGTCGATCTGGATCCCGCAGGCTGGCGAGCTTGTGCCAGATGATCAGCCACGCGGCCTGCACGGCCTCGTCGGCGACGTCGAGATCGCCACAGATCACGAAGCAGACCCGGGTCATGTTGTCGTGGTGAGCCCGGATGATCCTGGCAAAGGCGGTCTCGTCGCCCGCGGCGGCTTGCACAACCGCCAAAGCGAGATTGTCATCGATCGGAACCGCCAGGGACGTCATACCCCACAGATGCTCGGGGGCACGTCAAGTGATTCACAGGCCTGGCGCTACAGCGGGCCGTCAGGCCATCAGGAAGAGATCGACCGGCCCCTCGCGGCCGCCCACCGTCACGCAGCACCCGCGGATCTGCCGGGTACCGGAGGCCCGAGCCCAATCGCCGCGACCATCTCATGACGCATCAAGCCGGGCCATCGCGGTCCGGCTCTTCTGTTCCTGGCCGCCCGGGTACGCGCCGCGGCCGCCCCGAGCAAGTCGCTAGACTCAGGCCTCCATGGCAGACGACCGCTCAACCCACGCCGCTCAGGCCCCGGACGCGACCGATTCGCGCGGCGGCGACAGCCCGCGCCCGAGCGACCCCCGCCCGGGTGACCCGCGGCTGCGCGCTGCGGTCCTGCGGCTGTTCGGGGACGATGCCGTTGCGGAGGCCATCGCGCCCATTGCCACCATCGGGGAGCTGCCCGCCGGCACGACGATCTTCCGGCAGGGCGACGCAGGCGACTCCGCGTACCTGGTGCTGACGGGCCGGCTCCGCGTCATCCGCCGCGACGACGGCGTTGACGAGGTCCTTGCCGACGCGGTCCACGGCGAGATCGTCGGCGAGCTGGCGCTGCTCACGGGCGAGGATCGCTCGGCGACCGTGTACGCGGTGCGTGACAGCGCCGTGGCGCGGATTGCCGCCGCCGACTTCGAAGCGCTGCTGCGCGCACAGCCCGGCGCGTCCCTGCCGATCATGCGCTTCCTCGCCCGCCGGCTGCGCCGGTTCACCGTCGATCGGCGGGCAGCATCAGCGGCGGAGGCGACGATCGCGATCTTCGCCCTTGGCACCGCAGACGCAGCCAGCTATGCAACGGAGCTCGCGGCGGCGATCGACGTCCACACCGGCGCGGAGGTGGTCCCGTCAGGCGGCGAGCCGAACGCCCTCGCCAACGCCATCGCCGCCGCCCTCGAGCGCCACCTGCCCGGCGGACACATCCTCGTCTGTCCGGGTGAGCCCGGCTGGACGGCGGGCAACGCGACGCTGCTCCGGCACGCTGACGAGATCCTCCTGCTCGCCGATGCGAGTGAGTCACCGGCCCCGGGACCCGTGGACGCGGCCGTCCTGGCGCCGCACGAGTACCACGGCCCACGGGTGACGCTCGTGCTGCGCCACCCGCCCGGCGAAGACCCTACCGACACTGCGCGGTGGCTGGCGCCCCGACCCGGCGTTGCGCACCTCCACGTCCGCGAGGGCGAGCCCGCCGATACCGCCCGCGTTGGGCGCTGGCTGACCGGGCGCAGCGTGGGCCTTGCCCTGAGCGGCGGCGGGGCGCGAGGCTGGGCGCACCTTGGCGCATTGCGGGCGATGGAGGAGCTGGGCATCCCGATTGACCTTGTGGGCGGGACGTCGCAGGGAGCCCTGGTTGGCGCAGCCATCGCGGACCGCCGGACGGCGGCGGGCATCCGGGCGACGGCGGTGCCCCTGGTGACGCGCCTCCGCGACTACACGGTCCCCATGCTGTCGATGCTCCGCGGGCGTCTCATCGGGCGGACGCTGGACCACCTCGTGCGGCCCGGCATCGCCATCGAGGACCTCTGGCTGCCCTACTTCTCCATCGCCACAAACCTGTCCCGGGCTGAGCGCGTCGTCCAGACGAGCGGATCGGTGGTTGACACCGTGCGCGCCAGCATCTCGCTGCCCATGGTCCTGCCGCCTGTGGTGCGGGACGGCGAACTGCTCATCGACGGCGGGCTGCTCGACAACCTGCCGATTGGGGAGATGCGCCGCCGTGTCGGCAACGGCTGGGTCATCGCCGTGGACGTCAGCGCGACCCCCGCAGCACGGCGATACGACACGCTCGAACCGGACGTGTCCGGGTTCCGCCTCCTGCTTGATCGGGCGATCCCGTTCCGTTCGCGTCGCCGCGTGCCGTCGTTCGGCGAGTTGGTGATGCAGACGATCACGGTCGGCAGCCGCCACCTGAGAAACAACTCACGCGAATCGGATGCGCGCACGCTGCGGCTGCAGCCCCAGCTGGGCGACTGGGGCCTGATGGGGTTCGAGCATATCGACGAGATCCTCGAGATCGGCTACCGCGAGATGCGGGATCCGCTGGCGAGGTGGTGGGCTACGCACGACGCCGAATGACGATCAAGTCGCGCACCCTGCGCCTGCCCGCCGCTCCGACCCCGAGTTCCGCCAGCGCCTCAAGGCGAGCATCGACCGCAACCGCGAGATCCTCGAGCGCCTCTCGCGTTGACCGCCTATCTGGAGCTCGCGGACTTCGCGACGAAGGCGGCCGCGCTCTGCTGGCGCAGCGCCCGGGAGCAAGGCCGACCGACCCACCGCAATTCAGCGGACCAGCCGATCTCGGCTCTCACGACCCGGACAACCTCACAACTGCCAACCGCCACGACGTATCCTGCTCAATCAGGCTCGGCCAGGAGGGGATCGCCAATGCTCCACGATGACGCCCGCAGTGAGGGATGCTCTTGGCGTGGGCACGTTGGTGGGCCAGCTCAGCTCGAACCCGAGCAGAGCCAACGCCTACCCCGGTGACCGACGCCCCGGAGCTCTGAGGTGGGGAATGTGCGATCCGCATCAGCTGGATACCGCGGGATGAGCCCCTCAAGCGCTCGACTGTCATGGCTCCACCTTCGATCGACCGCAGGCCGACGGGTCATTTTCGGCCTCTTTACGCTGATCGCTTTCAACATTGGGGCGCTGACGGATCTCGTGCTGCACCCGGATATCCCTTACTTCGACCCGGAGCACATGGTTGTCGGCGGCGCAACTGGCCTTCTGGTGATCCTGCTGCTCGTCACAGTGGAGAGGAGCCTTTCCGACCAGCGCAAACGGTCCGAGGCCCTCCGCCAGATGGCGCTGGTCGCCGACGCGGCCCCCAGCTCCATTACCGTGCACGACTTCGACGGGCAATTCCTCTACGCCAACCCGCGGACCTTCGAGATGCACGGCTACAGCCGGACCGAGTTCATGGCGCTCAACCTGGCGCAGGTGGACATGCCCACCACGGCCAACCTGATCGCGACGCGCACCGAGGACCTGGAGAAGCGCGGCGAGGCCACGTTTGAGGTAGAGCACCGCCGTAGGGATGGCTCAATCCTGCCGCTGGCCGTGACCATCACGCGCACCACCTGGGACGGCCGGGACGCCCTGCTCAGCACGGCCCGCGACATCACCGAGCGCAGGGCGGCCGAGGCGGCGCTGCGCGACAGCGAGGAGCGCTTCCGGGCAACGTTCGAGCAAGCCGCCATGGGGATTGCGCTGGTCGCTCTGGACGGCAAGTGGCTGCGAGTGAACCAGAAACTGTGCGACATCACCGGCTACTGCCGCGACGAGCTGGAGCAGCGGTCCTTCGGGGACCTCACCCATCCGGACGACGTCACGTCGAGCGTCGAAGCGGTTAGGCAGCTGGTGGCCGGCCAGATCGGGGACTTCACGTCCGAGCAGCGCTATCTCCGCAAAGATGGTGTCCAGATCTGGGTCGCCGTCACCGCTTCGCTCGTCCGCATAGCCGGCGGAGAACCCGACTACCTCGTCGCCGTCACGGAGGACATCACCGAGCACAAGCAAGCCGAAGCGGCCCAGGCCACTCTGGAGGCGCAGCTCCAGCAGGCCCAGAAGATGGAATCGGTTGGCCGTCTCGCTGGTGGCGTGGCCCATGACTTCAACAACATGCTCGGTGCCA
>CAIXZV010000429.1 GCA_903924005.1 uncultured Chloroflexota bacterium
CGGTGACCAAGCCGTGTTCGTCGATCGTGATGAACGCCTCGAGGGCGCCCTCCACCACGGACCGCAGCACGGCTGCGCCTGCCAGCGCCTCCTCCTCGGCCATTGCGCGGCCGATGTACTCGCCCAGCTGCACCACAAGCGTGTCAAGCGCGCGCAGCATCGGGGCATCCTCGGGTCGCGCAACGCTGTCGTAGACCTCGAGGACGCCGACCACACGAGCTCCTGCGCGGATCGGGAAGAACACCCCAGTGCGGAGTCCAGCCGCCGCAGCCGAAACCCGGCGGACATAGCCGGGCACTTCGGCAACGTCTTCGACCCAGCGCGACCGTCCCTGAGCAAGCACGTCGCCGGCGATGCCCTTGCCCTGCCCAAGGCTGATTTGGCGCGTCGCCGTCGCAAACTCGGCCATTGCCGCAGCGTCCGCCGCCCACGTGCCCGCGGCCTCCAGCCTTCCGGTCGCTCCGGTCGCGGACAGGAACGCAACAAAGCTCCACCCGCCGTGGGCGCCGATTGTCGCAAGGACTCCCGGCAGGGCTTCGGCGATCGATGCGGCCCCGAGGAGGATCTGCGTGACCTCGGCGATCGACTCCTGATCCCGCACCGTCCTGCGGAGCTCCAGTTGCGCCATCACCTGGCGTGCCAGCGCCCTCAGCGCCTCACGCTGGTCGGACGTAAGCGTGCGGGGCGTCCTGTCAATCACGCACAGCGTGCCCAGTGCTGCACCCGACGCCGTGACGAGCGGCGCCCCGGCGTAGAACCTGATGGACGGATCGCCGGTGACCAGGGGGTTATGGGCAAAGCGCGCATCGGCCAAGGCATCGGGGACCTCGAGGATCTCCGTTGGCTCAAGGATGGCGTGGGCGCAGAACGCCATCTCCCGTGGCGTCTCGGGCACCGCAAGACCCACCCGCGCCTTGAACCACTGGCGATCCTCATCGACAAGGCTGAGCAGGGCAATCGGGGTGCCGCAGATGCGTGAGGCGAGGTATGTCACATCCTCGTACGCCTGCTCCGGCAGCGTGTCGAGGATGCTGAAGGCGTCGAGTTCCCGGAGCCTCGCTGCCTCGTTTGGCGGCGGCGGCGCACCGCCCCGCGTGGGTGCGCTCGGATTGACGGTCACGGCAAGAAGCGGTAGCCAACCCCGCGGACGGTCTCGATCCAGCGGGGACTGTCTGGATCGGTCTCGATCTTGAGACGAAGCCTGCGGATGTGCTCGGTGACCGTTGCCGGGTCCTGCCACTCGGCGGACGACTCCCAGGCGCCGCGCAGCAGCTGCTCACGGCTCCACACCCGCCGGGGCGCAGACGAGAGGACGGCCAGCAGGTCAAACTCCCGGCGCGTTAGGTCCACCGTCCGTCCGCCAACCCGCACCTCGCGGCTGAGCACGTCAATCTCGAGGTCGCCGAACACGGTTATCTGGTCGCTGACGGCCGCTGTCGAGCCGACCGCGGCTCCCGGGTCTGTCGGCGGGTTGTTCCCGGCCGTTCGGCGCAAGACCGCCCGGATGCGCGCAACCAGCTCCCGGCGGGAGAAGGGCTTCGAGATGTAGTCGTCCGCGCCAAGCTCCAGCCCCAGCACACGGTCGAATTCGTCGTCGCGCGACGTCAGGAGGATTACCGGGATGGCTGTGGTGCGGCGGACCTCGCGCAGCACGGACAAGCCGTCCATCCCCGGCAGACCGATATCGAGCAGGACGAGCGCGGGCTGGAGCAGTGGGATCTGCGCGAGCGCTTGGGCACCATCGGTCTCCACGTGGGCTGCAAAGCCCTCGTGCTCCAATGCGGCACGCACGGTGAAGGAAATCGTCTCCTGATCCTCCACGACGAGGACCAGCGCCCCGGTTTGGGCCTCGCCCATGACCTGCCTCCCTGCACGTGTCCGCCGGCTTGCGCGGACCGCCCGGACCATCATAGGGCGCTGCCCGCCCGAACCGGGCGACTCGACCCGCCGGACGTCAGCGCACTGCGCCCTGCACGCAACCTGGCGCGCGAGGGAGCGCGCTAGACCAGCACCGGACCGCCAAAGCGGAGTGTCCGGAACGCCCAGACCTCCGACGGGCCCTCGCGCCAGGCGCCCTTCCACAGACCGGCTTTGCGGCAGCAGATCTCGAGCATCTCCTCGCGCCCGCGCTGGACCTCGTTGGCCACCTCGGGAAGCAGCAGTCCACGCCGCGTGCCGCGCCGGACAATCACCCCGTCCACGCCAAGACGCCAGGCCAGCGGATCGGCCAACTGAACCGAGTGCCCCAGGATCGACACGTCGATGTGCAGGTTGGCAAGGTCTCGCTCGCGCACGCGGCTGAAGCGCGGATCCTCACGCGCCGCCCAGCCTGCGGCATCCACAACAGATGCCCACACGGCGTTGTCGGGGTCAAGGTTGCCCATACAGCCGCGCAACTCACCGTGCTCGGTCAGCGTGACGAAGGCGGCTCCGGGCACATCTGGCCGTGGGCCTGCGGCAATGGACGAGCGCAGGTCTGCCTCTGGCCGCACCCCGGCGGCAACCACCACGGCAAGCCTCGCAAGTTCAAGGAGGCGGGCCTGATGCGCCGGGCTCACGTCAACCGGCGGCGGCTGACGCTCGGGTCCCTCGGGTCCGCCTGACCCGTCCGGCGCGCCGGGCCCGTTTGGCGTGGACATGTGGCGTCTCCGTGGCCCCCGAAAGATGGCGATGGCGTCATGATCCTGCCCACCGATACGCTGCGGCAAGGGACGCGGGACCCGTTTTCGGTCCGCGCGGCCCTCCCGGCGGAGGCGCGTGTGTCGGAGACTCACCAAACCACGATGCAGTTCTCCAACCGCGCCCCAGCCCCGGCGAAGCCGCCCACCACGCCGGGCGTCCGCGCACGTCTCGCCGTGGCCCAGCCGGACGGCAGCGTCCGCTGCAACGTCTGCGCTCATCGGTGCCTTGTCCGGAACGGCCGTACGGGGATCTGCGGCGTCCGTGTGAATACCGCAGGTGAACTCTGGAGCCTGGCCTACGGGGCGGTGGCCGCAGCCGCGCTGGACCCCATCGAGAAGAAGCCCCTGTTTCACGTGGATCCGGGCAGCACTGCCTACTCCATCTCAACCCTGGGCTGCCCGTTCCACTGCGTCTTCTGCCAAAACTGGGAGATTGCCCAAGGGCCGCGGCTTGGGCTGGACATCCCGCTGCGGCCGATGTCGCCTGCCGAGGTGGTCGCAGAGGCTCGCCGCTCTGGCGCCCGCTCCATCGCCTGCACGTACGTGGAGCCCACGGTCTTCCTGGAATACGCGCTGGACATCGGCGAGCTGGCGCGGGCGGCGGGGCTGCGCACCCTGTTCATCACGGACGGCTACGCCACACCAGAGGCCGTGGGTCTGCTGGGCAGCGTGCTGGACGCGGCCAATGTGGACCTGAAGAGCTTTGACGACGCGTTCTACCGCAGGCTTTGCGGGGCGCGGCTGGCGCCGGTGCTTGAGGCCATTGAGGCGTACCGGCGTGCCGGCGTCTGGCTGGAGATCACCACGTTGATCATCCCGGGCGCCAACGACGATGAGGTTCAGCTGCGCGATCTTGCCGGCTGGATTGTGGAGCGGCTTGGCCCCGGGACGCCCTGGCACATCAGCCGCTTCCACCCGGACTACCGGATGCGCGACGTTGTGGCCACGCCCACGGCCACCTTGCTGCGGGCGGCCGAGATTGGCCGCGAGGCAGGGCTGCACCACGTGTACGTGGGAAACGCGCCCGCGCTGGGTCTTGAGAACACACACTGCCCGGGCTGCTCGCGTCTGCTGGTTGAGCGCCACGGGTACCAGGTGCGGTCGCACCTGACGGTGGCGGGAGCCTGTCCGGGCTGCGGTCGGCCCCTTGAGGGTCTGTTCTCGGAGGTGCGCGTGTGACGTCCTTGCCGATCCGCCAGCAGGCCGTGGCGGGCTCGTTCTACCCGTCGTCGCCCGCGCGGTGCGGCGAGCTTGTGGCAGCGCTGCTTGACGCCGCGTCCCAGTTGCCCCTGCCGTCACGGGATGTGCCCGCAGGGTTGCCGGCCGGGATCCTAGTGCCGCACGCGGGCCTTGTGTATTCCGGGGTGACCGCGGCTGCCGCGTGGCGGACGCTTGGGGTGGCCGACACGGCCGACACGGCCGACGACGCGGACGATGCGGACGATGTGGACAATGCCGACACGGCCGAGGGATTCGACGGGCCCTTGACCGTGGTCATCCTCGGCACCAACCACGTCAGCCGTCGCCTTCGCGGGATCGCGGTCTGTGACACGGGCGCATGGGCAATCCCTGGCGCCGAGGTTGTCGTGAACCGGGCGCTGGCATCTGAGATTGCTGCGCTTGGTGGGGCGTTCCGCGTGGATCCTGCGGCGCACGAGGGCGAGCACTCCATCGAGGTGCAGCTGCCGCTGCTGGCAGCCGTTGCGCCGGGAGCGCTGATCGTGCCGCTCGCCGTGGCTGCCGGCACCGGCGACGAGGCGATTGAGGCTGGGGATGCGCTGGGCCGGCTGCTGGCCGATCGCCGGGACGCGGGTGAACGGATTGTGCTGGCGGTCAGCTCCGATATGGCGCACTACCCGGCGGCCGCGGACTGCGAGCGCGCAACGGAGCGTCTGCTGCCGCTCATTCTGGCCACGCATGCCGCCGGTCTGGCTGCGGCCGAGACGGCGCTCATCGCCTCGGGTGTCGAGGGGCTCTCCTGCGGCATGTGCGGTATCGAGCCAGCGGTCATGGGTATGGCGGCATTGCGGGCGATGGACGCCACGCGGGCGTTGGTGCTTGCGGCATCCACATCGGCCGATGCCGGCGGACCGCCCAACAGGACGGTGGGGTACCTCGCCGTGCGGTTTGACCAGCCGGCCTACTGACCCGGGCCCCGCCCGGCCGGCCTACTGACCCGGGCCCCGCCGGACCCACCCTCGCCAGCCTGGCCCACCCGCGCCCAGCCTGGCCCACCCGTCCCACGGGTGAACGGTTCCGCGACGAGACGTTTCACCCCTCTGGCGCACGGCTCGTTGCACCGCGAGGCGATCCCGCGTGACAAACCGTGCATGGCGCGGGTGGCTTGTTCCGGGGCGGAACCGTTCACCCGCGGGGCGGGTGGCGAACCGCATGCGTCGCCCTACTTCGGCAGCCTGCATTCGTACATGTAGCCCGACTTGTCCGGCGCCTTCCCGTCCGGGCACACCACGGTGGCGTAGAAGTAGATGGCCGTTGCATCGGTGATGTCCAACTGCGACGTGGCGCCCGCCGGAAACACCGCGCCGGTCAGATCCACCGAGTCAAAGCCAGAACCGCCAACCTTCGCGTGGCTGAAATCCGCCCCGTGCATGTCGCCGGGCTTCTTGTAGGAAGCGCCGCGGAAGAACCAGTGCGCAAGGTTGCGGGTGCCGAAGTTGTAGCCCGCCAGCGCATCTGGCGCACCCGCGGGGCCAACTCCCACCGAGACGAATTGCACATCGGCTCCGGCGAGGTTGGCGTCCAGCATGGTTGTCCCAACGCGAGTCTGGTCAAACACGGTCCCCGCCAGCGACCCGCCCCGCAGGTCCACGCCGTCCAGCGACGCGCCCTTAAGGTTGGCGCCCGTCAGCGTGACACCGGTTGCATCGGCGCCGGTCGCGTTGATCTCGGCGGATGTCAGGTTGGCTCCGCGCAGGCTGGCTCCGGCGAGCACCGCGCCTACAGCGACAGCCAGCCGCGAGGCACTTGTGCCCGAGAGGTCTGCGCCCCGCAGGTTTGCCCCGGTCTGGATCGACAGCCCCGTCAGGTTTGCCTTGGCCAGCGTTGCCCCAGACAAGTCTGTGCCCGTGGCAATCACCGATCCGTAGAGGTCTATCCCGTCCAGATCGGCGCCGATGAGGCTCCCGCCAAGCGTTGTGAAGGAGCAGTCCGCACCCGGGCCGGGCTTGCACGCAAGCTGCGTCACAGCCTTGCCCGCCACGCTTCGACGGTATTGCGCACCAATTGACGTGGTGCTGCCCGTGGCCAGGTACACCGATCCGTCAGGCGAGCGCAGGAAGCGCGCAGTGGACAGCGTCTCCACCGGGCGAGCCGCGGGCTGGCGGGTCCAGGCTGCGCCGTCGCCGCTCCGCCAGGCGATGACCGCTTGCCCAAAGGCCCCAGTCACGTCCTTGTCGTCACGTCGCGGCTCAAGCGACAGAACCACCACGGCGTCACCATCCGGCACCGCTGCAAGCGCCCTGGGCAGGCTGTTTGACGTGGGGCCGCCACTGGGCTTGGCGCCGGCCAGTTCGCCCACGCTCCACTGCGTAAGGTCCGCCGACGTGGCCGCCTTCGTGTTGTCCGGCGCCACCACCACGGCTCGCCCGTTCACCACCCCGAGGAAGTTGCCGTAGGCGGCAAGCTGTCCGATCCGAACATTCGCGCAGTCAGCCTTGGTCACCGGTGCCGGTCCGGGAGCGGGGTTGACGCCACCGGCGGTCCAGTCGCCGGCGGTCCAGGTGATGCCGTCGTCTGTGGTTGACCAGAGCCGCAGCTGTGGGTTGCCGATGCCGACATGCTGCTCCGACCCGTCCGTCGCGCACATCCACGCGGTGCCCGCAAG
>CAIXZV010000430.1 GCA_903924005.1 uncultured Chloroflexota bacterium
TGCTCTGCCAATTGAGCTACACCCCTGCGAGCGCCAGACGGGCTACGGCTACTTGGCCTCGCGATGCAGCGTGTGACGCCGCTCTCGGGGACAGTACTTCTGCAGCTCGATCCGGCTCGGATCGTTCTTCTTGTTCTTGCGCGTCGTGTAGTTGCGGGTCTTGCACTCGGTGCAAGCCAGCTGGATTACCGGTCGCGCATCAACTCTGGCCATGAAACTCTCGCTACGCGATGATGGTGGTGATCGCGCCGGCGCCGACGGTCCGTCCGCCCTCGCGGATCGCGAACCGCTGGCCGACCTCGAGCGCGATGGGCCCGATCAGCTCGACGGTCATGTCGACGTTGTCGCCGGGCATGATCATCTCGGCGCCGTCGGGGAGCCCGATCGAGCCCGTCACGTCGGTCGTCCGCATGTAGAACTGCGGGCGGTACCCGTTGTAGAACGGCGTGTGGCGGCCGCCCTCCTCGCGGGTGAGGACGTAGACGCGGGCGATGAACTTGGTGTGCGGCTTGGCGGTGCCGGGCTTGGCCAGGACCTGGCCGCGCTCGATCTCGTCGCGCTCGATGCCGCGGAGCAGGAGGCCGACGTTGTCGCCGGCCTGGCCCTGGTCGAGCAGCTTCTTGAACATCTCGACGCCGGTGACGATCACCTTGCGGGTCGCCGTGTGGACGCCCACGAGCTCCACCTCGTCGCCGACCTTGACGATGCCGCGCTCGATGCGCCCCGTCGCCACGGTGCCGCGGCCCTTGATGCCGAAGACGTCCTCGACGGGCATCAGGAAGGGCTTGTCGACCGGGCGGACCGGGGTGGGGATGTAGGAGTCGACGGCGTCCATCAGCTCCTGGATGCACAGGTACGCCGGGTCGTCGGGGTTGTCCGGCGCCTCGAGGGCCTTGAGCGCGGAGCCGCGGACGATCGGCACGTCGTCGCCCGGGAAGTGGTTCTTGGTCAGCAGCTCGCGGACCTCGAGCTCCACGAGCTCGAGCAGCTCCGGGTCGTCGACCGCGTCGCACTTGTTGAGGAACACGACCATGTACGGCACCTCGACCTGGCGGGCCAGGAGGATGTGCTCGCGGGTCTGCGGCATCGGGCCGTCGGTGGCGGCGACCACGAGGATCGCGCCGTCCATCTGGGCGGCGCCCGTGATCATGTTCTTGATGTAGTCGGCGTGCCCGGGGCAGTCCACGTGCGCGTAGTGGCGGTTGTCCGTCTCGTACTCGACGTGGGCGATCGCGATCGTGATGCCGCGCTCGCGCTCCTCGGGGGCGTTGTCGATCGTGTCGAACGCGCGGTACTCCGCCTTGCCCCGCAGCGCCAGGTACTTGCTGATGGCGGCCGTGAGCGACGTCTTGCCGTGGTCGATGTGGCCGATCGTGCCGACGTTCACGTGCGGCTTCGTGCGCTCGAACTTCTTCTTGGCCATTCCGGCGTGACTCCCGTGCTGCTCGCTCGCGCTTGGCGAGGCGACCCTGTTAGACCTTCGACTTAGCGACGAGTTCAGCCGCGAGGCTCGGAGGAACCTCGGCGTAGTGGCTGAGCTCCATGGAATAACTGGCTCGACCCTGGGTCATCGA
Source organism: uncultured Chloroflexota bacterium (assembly GCA_903924005.1). Taxonomy (GTDB): domain Bacteria; phylum Chloroflexota; class Limnocylindria; order Limnocylindrales; family CSP1-4; genus CAIXZV01. Next base: position 1,575 of record CAIXZV010000430.1, read on the forward strand.
CCGCAGGTCAGTGGCGTAGCCGAACATCTGGGCGAGCGGAACCGCCGCGCGGACGACCTGGGTCGAACCGCGAGGATCCATGCCTTCGATCTGGCCACGCCGGCTGTTGAGATCGCCGATGACGTCACCCATGAACGCCTCGGGCATCGTCACCTCAACCCGCATCATCGGCTCGAGGATGACCGGGCTCGCCTTGGAGACCGCGTCCTTGATCGCCATGGAGCCGGCGATCTTGAACGCCATTTCCGACGAGTCCACCTCGTGGTACGAGCCGTCGATGAGCGTCACCTTGACGTCCACCATCGGCACGTTGGCGTAAATGCCCGATTCGAGCGTCTCTCGGATGCCCGCCTCGATCGGCTTGATGTACTCGCGCGGGATGGTCCCACCGACAATCTTGTCGATGAAGACGTACCCGGCGCCCTTCTCGTTGGGCTCTGCCCGGACGACGGCGTGGCCATACTGGCCCTTGCCGCCGGTCTGTCGGACAAACCGCCCGTTGCCCTCGGCCGCCCTGCGAATGGTCTCCCTATAGGCGACCTGCGGCTTGCCGACGTTGGCTGCAACCTTGAACTCGCGGACCATGCGGTCAACGAGCACGTCCAGGTGCAGTTCGCCCATTCCGGCGATCAGGGTCTGGCCCGACTCCTCGTCAGTCTTGACGCGGAATGTCGGATCCTCCTCGGCGAGGCGCTGGAGCGCGATGCCGAGCTTGTCCTGGTCAGCCTTCGTCTTGGGCTCAATCGCCACTTCGATGACCGGCTCAGGGAAGGTCATCGACTCGAGGATCACCGGATGCTCCGGGTCCGAGAGCGTGTCGCCTGTGTAGGTGTCCTTGAGGCCAACCGCGGCAGCGATATCGCCCGCGTACACGGTGTCGATGTCTTCGCGGTGGTTCGCGTGCATCTGGACGATGCGCCCGATGCGCTCCTTCTTGCCCTTCGTCGCGTTGAGCACGTACGAGCCGGACTTGAGGGTGCCTGCGTAGACGCGGAAGAAGGCCAGCTTCCCAACGAACGGGTCGGCGGCAATCTTGAACGCCAGCGCGCTGAAGTTGGCGGAGTCGTCAGGGCTGACGAGCACCTCGACATCGCTGTTGGGCTTGAGGCCGTGCATCGGCGGCACGTCAAGCGGCGAGGGCAGGTAGTCCACCACCGCGTCGAGCATGGGCTGCACGCCCTTGTTCTTCAGCGCGGAGCCGGCGAGGATCGGAACCCACTTGTAGCCAAGCGTCGCCGCGCGGATGCCGCGCTGGATCTCGGCTTCTGTGAGGGTCTCTCCCTCGAGGTACTTGTGGGCGAGCTCGTCGTCCACGTCCGCGACGGCCTCAAGCAGCGCCTCGCGCCACTTGGCGGCTTCTGCGGCAAGGTCTGCCGGGATCTCGGCCTCATCAAACGTGGTGCCGAGGTCGTCGTGCCACAGAAGAGCCTTCATGCGAACGAGGTCGATCACGCCCTGGAACGTGTCCTCAAGCCCAATCGGGAGCTGGATCGGCACGGGCCTGACGCCAAGGCGGTCCTGGATCATGTCCACGCAGCGCCAGAAGTTGGCGCCGGTCCGGTCAAGCTTGTTCACGAAGCAGATGCGCGGCACCTGATAGCGGTCAGCCTGACGCCAAACCGTCTCGGACTGCGGCTCAACGCCTGCAACGCCGTCAAACACCACAACGGCGCCATCGAGCACTCGAAGGCTGCGCTCCACCTCGACGGTAAAGTCCACGTGCCCGGGAGTATCGATAATGTTGATGCGGTGATCGTTCCA
>CAIXZV010000431.1 GCA_903924005.1 uncultured Chloroflexota bacterium
AGCCGCCCGGGCCGAACCGTCACGCGCACCCGCCCGCCCTCGCGGCCGTGGCGGATGGCGTTGTCTACAAGGACGGTGACCAGGCGTCGAAGCCGCACGGCGTCGCCGCGGAGGGGCGCTGGCGCCACGTCCAGTTCCAGCGCCGTGCCGCGCGTGCCGGCAAGCGCGCCAAGCGGGGCCAGGGCGTCGGCAGCGATTTCGGCAAGGTCAAGATCGGCAAGGTCAAGATCGGCTGTGCCGGCATCGGTCCGTGCAAGCGCAAGCAGGTCGTCCACCAGCGCGCCAAGCCGGATGGCTTCGGCGTCCACCATGTCCAGCGTCGTGCCAACTTCGGCAACGGTGGCATCGGGCTGCTGGCGGGCGCGGGCGACACCGGCGCGGATCACGGCGAGGGGCGTGCGGAGCTCGTGGCTGGTGTCGGCGGCAAACTCGCGCTGGCGCTGGAGCGAGGCGCGGATGGGCACGAGCGCCCGGGTTGCGTACAGGGATCCAACCAGCGTGGCCGCGGCCATCGCCAACACGCCGCCGCCAAGCAGCACGAACAGCAGGGTCGTGAGCGTGCGCAGCTCGGCCGTGCGGTCCTCGGTCACCTGGATCACGCCCACGGTGGTCTCGGCGCCGGTTGCGGCATCGGTCGCGCGCACGGGTACAGATAGCACGCGCACGGGGCTGCCCTGGTAGGTCGCCTCGCGGAGGGTGGTGGCGCCGGTGAGGGCGGCGGTGTAGCCGTCGGGATCCGGGAGCGGCGCGGGCGAGGCACCAACGGACACGACGGGGCCGCCGGGCAACACGGGGAGCGCGCTGCCGATTGGATCATCCGCCGGCACCACCACCGCGAGGGTGCCCGCGTACGGGCCATCCACGGCAAACCCGGGCAGCGCCACGTTGGAGCCGGTGACCACGGTGGAGGTTCCAACCACGCTTGAGATGCTCCCAGATGCTCCCCCGATGGGGTTCATCAGCGCGGCGCGGTTCCGCAACAACTGCTCGGACGCGGTGGCCAGCGACGTGGCGACGGCCCCGTAGATCACCGCGCCCAGCACCAGCAGCACCACCAGCGTGGAACCCGCGCTCCAGGCGATCAGCTGCAGGCGGACACGCCGGACGAGGCGGCCATCGGGCTCGTGCGTGCGGGCGGCGCCGTCAGGCATGCACCGGATCCCCGCGCAGCCGGAAACCAACGCCGCGAACGGTCTCGATGTGAGCCGCCGCCACCGGGCCAAGCTTGCGGCGCAGGAACGCCACGTAGGCGTCCACGGAGTTGGGCGTCACCGCCACGCCAAACGGCCACGCATGGTCCAGCAGCTGGTCGCGCGTGAGCACCTGGTCCGGGTGCCGCATCAGCGCCTCCAGCAGCGAGAACTCGCGCGGGCTCAGGTCGAGCGGCTCGTCGCCAACGGTGACGGAGCGGCGCACATCGTCCAGCGCCAGCGGGCCACATGTCAGTACCACGGACGGCGCGGCGGCCGGGCGGCGGGTGATCGAGCGCAGTCGGGCCGCCACCTCCTCAAAGGCGAAGGGCTTGGTCAGGTAGTCATCGGCGCCAGCGTCCAGCCCGGCCACGCGGTCGGCCACGGCGTCGCGCGCCGTCAGCATCAGGATGGGCACGGCGTTTCCGGCCTTGCGGAGCCGCCGAGCCACCTCCAGTCCGCTAATGTCCGGCAGGCCGATGTCCAGCACGATGGCGTCCACGCCGCTGGCCCGCGCGTACTCCAGCCCGTCGCGGCC
>CAIXZV010000432.1 GCA_903924005.1 uncultured Chloroflexota bacterium
CCGCAAGCCGGTCTACCGGCAGCACAACCTGGAGCCCCGCCAGCGCAAACACGAGCGACGCGAGCAGCAGGACGCGGATCCCGAGGATCAGCCGGCGCCGCACGGAGCCCATCCGGCGCCGCGACGCGAAGTGGAGGACCCCCACCACGGCCAGCATCGCCGGGAGCAGCAGGAGCGCAAGCGGGGCGTCGAAGGCGATGCCCATCAGCGGGCCTCTCCGCCACGGAGGCGGCCAACCAGCCGACGGCGCAGACGCGACACGGTGTCGCGCTCGTAGACCAGCCACTCAGCGGTCAGCACCAGCAGGGCCACCAGCACGATCGGGATCCAGAGCTCGTCACGCGCCGCGGGTTCCTTGGCGGCCGCCGTGCCAGTTGCGCCTGTGCCGGCGCCTGGGTTGGGACTGGCGGCGGGCTTCCCAAGCGCGGTGAGCTTGGCCGGATCGCCCGGGGCGATGTTTGACTCGTCCACGTCAAGCAGGTCAACAGCGAACAAGGTTGGGGCGTTTGGGTCTGCAGGACGGAATGTGGGCGCTGGCGCTGACGATGAAGGCCCAGCCGTGCCCGACGGGGCCGGACCTGCCGAGCCTGAGGGTGACGGCGATGCGTTGGGGTCCAGGATTGGCGTGACCTTGTACATGCCCAACAGATCTGAGCGGGCGAACGTGACGCTTGCCGCGCCCGCAACCGGGGCGAGCAACTGGTCTGCGGAGCCATCGGGCCGCTCCACCTTGACACCGATGGCGCCAGCGGGGATGGCCAGCGTCACCGGGGTCCCCGGCGCCACGGCATCGGCCGGCGTTGCGGAGCCCCCCAGGAGCTCGCCCGCGAGGTTGGCCAACAGCACCGGGAACGCCACCTGGAGCGGCAGGTCAGACTTGCGGGGCAGGAACGTCAGCACCGCCGCCGGTCGCCCGGCGAGCACGCCTGCGTACAGGAGCGGTGCCCCGCCGGGACCCGGGATCACGTCTCGGGCCCATGCGGGCAGGTCCACCTTCTGCGCCTCGCCAACGTGCACCGTTGAGAGGTCCACGTACCGCAGGAGCGGATCCGACTGGTCCAGCCGGCCGATGCCGGGGTTTGTGAGCGTGCCCGTCACGGTGCCCAGCGGCGAGGTGGCCGGCGGAGCGATGGCGAAGATCGGCTGGGCCGGAAGGGCCGGGGGGAGCCAGCCCTCAAAGACGATCAGGTCAAACTTCTCGGGGTGCGTGGCAGGTCCGTAGTCGGCGGGCTTGATCCCGTACACCTCGGTGTCAGGCAGGTAGGTGAGCGCCGTCTCAAGGTACGGGTCGCCTTCGCCAACCAGCAGGACGCGGCGCAACGCAGACGGCGGCACCACGGCCCAGGCGTGGTCGTCCACCGTGAGATAGTCGGCCGCAGCGGCCGCCGGCGCACCACCAGAGGCGGCCGCCACAGGTTCCGTGGCCGTCAGGCGCACCTCCACCACGGACGCCGGGTGGAGCGGATCATCGACATCGTCGATGGACACATCGGTCCGCCGCTGGGGGACCAGGGTCAGCGGCCGCGCCTCACGCAGCTCGCCGTCCGCGTAGAGCTCGATGCGCCGTGTGGCCATGGTCAGCCCAAGATTTGCCACCGAGATGAACGCCGAGTGCGACAGCCCGCTTGGCGCGGTGCGCACGGCCAGGGCGACGATGGCCTGATTGGCGCCGTCGCGCCCCACACGCAGCACGCGCACCGGCGCCTGGAGCGTGCCCGTTGGCACGGTGGCCACGGCAGCATCGGTTGCCACAAGGATCTCTGCATCGGCAGACCTCGCGGCCAGCGCTGAGGCCAGACGCAGGGCATCCCCGATGGATCCCACGTCAGACGTTGCGGTGATCGAGTTGATGGCCTGCTTGACGAGGCCGAGGTCATCGGTGCCGTTGGCGACCACCTTGGCGGTTCGCCCGGCCGCGATCACGCTGACGCGGCCACCAGACGGGAGCTCCTTCAGCGCGTCGAGCACCGCCGCTTTCGCTGCGCCAAGCCGGTCCGGCATGACATCGGTGGCCTGCATGGAAGCCGAGGTGTCAATGACGACGACAAGGTCGCCCGCAAGCCC
>CAIXZV010000433.1 GCA_903924005.1 uncultured Chloroflexota bacterium
CGTCGTCAGACGCCCGTCGTCAGACGCCCGTCGTCAGACGCCCGTCGTCAGACGCCCGTCGTCAGACGCCGCGCCCGGCCACCAGCACGCCCGAGTCCACGTCCCACGCCAGACGGACGTCGTCGCCCGGGTTCCACGCAAGCTCGGGTCCACCCAACTGCTGGCGCACGCCCACGGCCTGGCCGTTGGCGAGCTTCAGCTCGTACTTGCGGGTTGACCCCAGATACAGCACGTCGGTAACCGTCGCGTCCACCGTGTTCACCCCGGTAGGCACGTCGCCGGTCCGAGGGATCAGGCGGAGCCGCTCAGGCCGGACGACGAGCGCAGCCGGGCTCTGCTCGGCCAGTGCTGCCCGCGCCGCCGCGGCGTCGCCCACGCGCCACTGACCAAGTTCCGCAACCACGGAGCCGGCTTCAATCTTGCCGTGCAGGATGTTGGACTCGCCGATGAAGTCCGCGACAAACAGCGAGACCGGCCGCTCGTAGAGGTCCTCGCCAGAGCCAAGCTGTTCGATCTTGCCGTCGTGGAAGATGGCGATCCGGTCGCTCATGACCAGCGCCTCTTCCTGGTCGTGCGTCACGTAGACCACCGTGGCGCCCAGCTGCCGGGAGATGTGCATGATCTCAAGCTGCAGCGCCTCGCGGAGCTTCTTGTCGAGCGCGCCAAGGGGCTCGTCCATGAGCAGCAGACGCGGCTGGAAGACCACGGCACGGGCAAGCGCGATGCGCTGCTGCTGGCCGCCCGACATCTGGCGGGGGTAGCGCGGCCCGTAGCTGTCAAGCTTGACCAGCTTCAGCGCTTCTGCAACCCGACGCTTGGCCTCATCCTTGGGAACCTTGCGCATCTGCAGCGGGAACTCGATGTTCTCGGCCGATGTCATGTGCGGGAACAGCGCGTAGTTCTGGAAGACCATCCCCACGTCGCGCTTGTGCGGCGGCACCGTGGACACATCCACGCCATCAATCTCGATGGATCCCGCGGTCTGTTCGGTGAACCCCGCGATCATCCGCAGCGTGGTGGTCTTGCCCGAGCCCGACGGGCCAAGGAGGGTGATGAACTCGCCCTCCCTGACGTCGAGATCAACGCCGGCCACGGCTGCCACATCGCCAAACATCTTCTTGAGACCGCGCAGGGCAAGCGCGGTTCGGTCGTTCCGGACGGCGCGGCCGGACGGCAGGTGCGCGCTCATCGGACGGGAGTCTGGCGGCGGACCACGAGGGCCAGCGTCAGCACAGTGGTGGTTGTGGCGAGCAGCACGGTTGCCACAGCGGCAACCGTCGGGTCCACCACTTGGCGGACCTGCTCCCACATCACCACCGGCAGCGTCCGGAACTTCGTTGTCGTCATGAAGATGGACACGACTACCTCGTCCCACGATTCAAGGAAGGCAAATAGTGCACCGGCAAAGACTCCAGGCATGATCAGCGGCAGCGTGATGCGCCGGAATGTGCGCCACGGGTTGGCGCCAAGGTTAGCGGCGGCCATCTCGAGGTTGCGGTCCATCGAGCGCAGGCTCGTTGA
>CAIXZV010000434.1 GCA_903924005.1 uncultured Chloroflexota bacterium
CGATCTGCGGCCGCGCGGGCCACCGTCCTGACGCGCCGCCTGTTGCTGTTTGGCCAGCAGCAGACGCTACAGACAACAACACTTGACCTCCGCGCCCTGACAGCGGGGCTGGCGCCAATCCTGCGCAGCCTCGCGGGCGACATGGTGGACCTAGCCACGCCCCGTGGCGGTCCGCCGCTCTTCATCAACGCCGATCACGCCCAGATTGAGCAGGTGATCATCAATCTCGTGGTGAATGCCCGTGACGCCATGCCCGATGGCGGCAGCGTCGTGATTGCGCTCGACACCATCGATGGCCCCAGCCCGCTCATCAGGATGACGGTGGCAGACAGCGGCAGCGGCATCAGCGCGGAAGCGCTCGCCCACATCTTCGAGCCGTTCTACACCACCAAGGAGTCTGGGCGCGGGACCGGGCTGGGGCTCTCGGTGGTGGATGCAGCGGTCAGCCAGGCTGGCGGCAGCATCGCCGTGGAGACCGTTCTTGGGAAAGGCACAACGTTTACCGTTGATCTGCCCGCAGTCAGCGCCCCGGCCGCTGGCGCCACCGCCGCAGCCCCACAGGTTGGCGACCTGCCGTCGGGGACCGAGACCATCTTGCTGGTTGACAACGAGCCGGGTGTCCGCGCGGTGGTTGCTCGGATGCTGCGCGAGTGCGGCTACACCGTCATTGAGGCAGGCTCGGCCGCGATTGCCCTTGCCATTGCCGAGAGCGGCGCGGCAGACGTGGACCTCCTCGTAAGCGATGTGGTGATGCCTGGCATCAGCGGGTTTGATCTGGCCGAGCGTCTGCTTGCCCAGCGGCCGGATCTGCCGGTCCTGTTCATCTCCGCGTACGCACCCGATGCCGCGATGCAGTCCGGCCTGCCGCGGCCCGACGCGCCAATCCTGAGCAAGCCGTTCGCGCGCGGGGCGATCGGCGTGGCGGTCCGCACGCTGCTTGATGCGCGGGCTGACCACGTGGCTGCGGAACGCCGGGTCGTTCAAGCCCCGGGCTCACCCCATCCGCTGCGGTCTAGAGCTCGGCGACGGCCGCCTCAAGTCGAGTAGTGGCGGCCGCGTGGTCCATGTCGGCATCAAAGGTGATCGGCTTGCCAAACACCACCTCAACCTCGCCGCGGAGCGGGCCGCGCCAGCGTCGGCGGTCCAGCAGCGACATGTTCTTGATCCGCAGCTTCATCGGCACCACGGGCAGATAGCCCTCAACCGCAATCATCCCCGCGCCCGCCTTGAACGGCTGCAGCGGACCGCCCAGCGTGAGCCGGCCTTCGGGGAACAGCATCACGTGGAAGCCGCGGTCAAGCCGATGGCCCAAGATCTCGAGGCTCTTGCGCACGCCGCCCTCTCGCTGGAGCGGGAACGCGTTGGCAAGCATGGAGACCAGCACACCCTGCACCCGGTTGTCGTACATGGTGTCGGCCGCCGCGGCTACCGTGAGGCGCCAGCGGACGCTGAAGGGCAGCCGCGACAGGATGATGGCGTTGTCCAGGTGTAGACAGTGGTTTGGCAGGAAGAGCAGCGGGCCCTCCACGCCGCGCAGGTTCTCCAGACCCGTGGTCTTCACGCGGTAGCAGAGCTTCACAAACGGGTACATCAGCAGGATCTGGAACGCGAGGCCAAAGGCGCGCACCGCCGGGCTCAGCGGCCAGGACCAGGCGCCCGGCTTGCGCTTTGCGTCACGCGCAGCCTCCACAAGCGCGATGAGGTCCGCCACCGTTGCGTCGGGATCCAGGGCGTCGTCGTCCACAAAGACGCCCATGTCCTCCTCGATGACGCCCAGCATCTCAACCCGCCGAAGCGAATCGAGGTTGAGGTCGCTGGAGAAGCGGGCGGTTGGAGCGAAGGACCCGGGTGCCAGACCCGCCACGGACGCGACGATTGCCGTGACCGGGTCCACCTCGGCGGCATCGTGGGCCGCTGCGGCCACGACCGGGCGCGCAACCACTGCCGCGGCCTTGTCTGCGTCCAGCTCCGCAAGCCTCGCAAGGACCAGCGGCTTCTTCACTTTGAGCGTGGGCGTGCGCGGCAGATCTCCATCCGGCCAGACCGTGATGCCACGGATCTGCTGGTGCGGCGCGAGGCGGGCGTTTGCCTCACGCACAATCGCATCAGCAGCCGATGGGTCCTCAAGCTGGAGCACCGCGTGGACCCGCAGGTTTGGCCCAGCGGGCCAGCCAAGGACGGCCGTATCGCCCACACGCGGATCGGCCCGGAGGACGGCTTCGACATCGTCGGGGTACACCTTCTGCCCGTCGGGCAGGGCGATCATGTCCTTCTTGCGGCCCTTGATGATGAGCATCCCGTTGGCCTTGAGTTCGCCCAGATCGCCCGTGTGGTACCAGCCCTCGGGGTCAATCGCGGCGGCCGTGGCAGCAGGGTCCTCCCAGTAGCCGGCAAAGCGGTTTGGGCCGCGCGAGAGGATCTCTCCGTCAGCGGCAAGCCGGATCTCCACGCCCGGGATCGCCTCGCCCACGGTCCCCAGGACGTTGCGCTCCCGCCTCGTGAACGAGATGACGGGGCCCATCTCCGTGGCGCCGTAGCCCTGGAGGATGTCGATCCCCATGTTTGTCCAGCGCTTGGCAACCTCCACTTCCAGCGCCGATGCGCCCACGCCAACGGTCCGCAGACGACCGCCGAACTCGTGGAGGACGGGGCCGAACAGGAGCCGCCGGGCGCGCTTGGGCAGCTTGGCGGCCAGCCTGTGGAGCATCTCAAACCGCTCGCGGCTGCCCGTCTGGTCCACCTTGCGCTCGATGGCCGTGTCCAGAAGACGGAGGCCCTGCGGGACGATGAGCAGGATGCTCACGTGGAAATCCCGGAACGTCCGCATCAGCACACTTGGCTGGCGGCTGACCGGGTAGACCACGCTTGCGCCGTTGACCAAGGGGCCAACAAAGCCAAGCGTCTGCTCGTACAGGTGCGACAGCGGCAGGATTGAGAGGAAGCGATCCTTCGGCTCAACCCGAAGCACCTGGGTCACGCTCTCCGCGCACGCCAGCAGGTTCCGGTGCGTGAGCATCGCGCCCTTTGGTTCGCCCGTGGTGCCGCTGGTGAAGACAATCTCGGCCAGGGAGTCGCCCGTGATGGGGGCTGCGTCCATGGGCGTCGCGCGGCGGGCGCGGTCCGGCAGCTGCTCAATCAGGATCACCGGCAGCCCCAGCGACAGCGCCGCCGCGTGGGTCTGGACCGACGCCAGAACGAGCTTGGCTTGGGTCCGCGCCTTGATCTTCAGGCCAAAGTCCACCGTGTGGCGGACGTCCAGCGGCACGGACACGGCACCGGCATGGGCGATGCCCAGCAGCGCCAGCCCCCACTCGGGCCGGTTGACGGCCCACAGGATCACACGGTCACCGGGCTGTATCCCGGCATCCGCCAGCACAGCCGCCACCCGCGGTACGTCACGAGCAAGATCCCGGTAGCGCCAGGTCCGGGTCCGAAAGGACGGCCGGATAAGGAGGGCAGGACGCTTTGGGAAGCGCGCCAAACCTTGCGCCACCAGCGCCTGCAGGGTGTCCACCTTCCCCTCCAGTAGCTGTGAACTGCGGATCAGCCTCTGGCTGACCCGGCCACGAGTGCACGTAGCGCCTCGCGTGCTCCCACACGCATGGGCGGGTAGTGACCAAACACGATGAGGCCGATGTCAAGCCCCTGCAGGCGCTCCACGCTGGCTCGTGCTTGAGCGTGGTCCGCACTGAACACGGTGCTGGCGTGGCTGAGGCGGCCGAACCTGAATTGGAGCACATCACCCACAAAGAGCAGGCCGTCGCGCGGCGCCCAGAAGCAGACGCTTCCAGGGGTATGGCCCGGCGTGTGGATCACTTCCAGCCCGCCAAGCACCGGCAGCACGTCGCCGTCCGCGAGGTGTCCGAGCGCGTGCGGCACGGGCGTGATGGCCTGCAGGATGGCGCCCCGGCTGGGGTTGCGGATGGCATCACGCAGATCCACGCGGATGGCCGCGGCGTCTGCCTCGTGGATCAGCACCTCGGTGCCAATCGCCGCCAGCTCCGGGGCACCACCGGCATGGTCGGGATGGCCGTGCGTCACGAGCGCCCGGACAAGGTCATCGGGCGTGCGGCCAAGCTTGGCCAGCGCCCGGACGATGCCTGGGCCGGAGCCCGCCAGCCCGGTGTCGATGGCCGTGACGCCATCGCCCTCGTCAATCAGGTAGACGTTGGCGCGCCGCTGCCGGACGAGGTGGACGCCGGGTGCAATCTCGTGTGCTGGCTCGCGGGCGGGCATGGGCTCCTGGGCTGACGGCGTGGTACCGCGATCATCACGCCCCGCGCGGGTTTGCGCACGGCCGTGGCGCGGGATGGGTCAGCCGGGCTCGCCAACCTGCCAGCCAAGCCAGACATCGGGGTCAATGCGCGGGCGGGCCACCCAGGCCTCGCCGTTCCGGATGGCGATCTCCGGCGGCAGCGCGTGCGACAGGAAGAACGGCATGGACTCCGTTGCCCCGTACGCGCCCACGTCCAGCACGGCAACCAGGTCGCCCGGGTCAGGCAGCGCCATGACGCCGGCGTGGACGAAGACGTCCAGCCCCGTGCACAGCGGGCCGGCAACGGTGACTGGGAACTTGGAAGGCCCGGCGGCCGAGCCTGCCGCGGCGCCGGTGAGCACCCGGACGCGGTGCTCCTGCCCCACGAGCGTTGGCCGCAGGACGTGGTGGATGCCGCCGTCAAGGATCACCACGTGGTGGCCGGAGACCTCCTTGCGCTCCGTGACGCGGGCGACATACGCGCCAGACGGACCCACGAGGTAGCGCCCGGGCTCTAGGAGGAGGCGCGTGTCCGCGGTGGCCGGGTCGGCGGCCAGACGTTCCGCCAGCGGCGCAAGCCGGGAGCCCAGCAGCGCTACGTCAAGCTCGGGCTCGTGCGCGTCGTACGGGATGCCCAGCCCCCCGCCGCTGTCCACAAGCTTCAGGGCAAACCCGGCGTTGGCTGCAACGCGGATGGCCATCGCCACGGTGGCTTCGACATGGCCCGCCAGCACGTGCGCATCAAGCAGGTTTGACGCGCCAAATGCGTGCAGACCCAGCGGCGCAAGCCAAGGCGACGCGACCGCTTCGGCCGCGGCGATAGCCAGATCCGCCTCATCCATGCCGAACTTGCCGGCGCCCTCGTCGCCGATGATCCGCACGCGCTCATGGCGCGCGGCCTCCACCGCCGCGGCCCGAAGCAGGATGGGCTGGCGATGACCCGCCGCCTCCGCAATCCGCGCGAGACGCCGCAACTCCCCCACGGACTCCACGGTGACCACGCGGACACCCGCCGCCACGGCCGCCGCCAGCTCGTCGTCACGCTTGCCGGGGCCGGTGAAGACGATGTGCTCCGGGGCAAAACCCGCGCGCAGGACGTGGCGCAGCTCCCCGCCAGACGCCACGTCTGCACCCAGGCCAAGCGACGCCTGATGACGCAGCACGGCGAGATTGGGGTTGGACTTGACGGCATACGCAAGGTCAAACACGGGCGGCAGCGCCGTCCGCAGCGCTGCCACCTGGCGCGTGACCACGTCCAGGTCATACACGTAGAACGGGGTGCCAAAGCGCTCCGCAAGCTCCGCCGGGGCGATGCCGCCAAGACGGCCGTTGCGCAGGATCTCGTTGCGCGCGGGCGGACGGCCACGCCGTGCCGCAGGCGCCTCTACGCGTGCGGGCGGCGGACCGGGCTCGCGGACCATCATCGAAGCGCATCCTCCAAAGCAACGCGGGCGTCGGTGCCAGTGTCGCGGTCCTTGACCAGCAGCGCCACTGACGCGGACAACCCGTGCTCTTGTGCGAACGCCCCGGCTAGCGCGCGCGTGCCAGGGACCACCACCGCGCCCGGCGGCACAACAAGCGGCGCGTCGGGTGACCCCTGGAGGACGCGGCCGCGGACAAGGTCGTACAGGCGGGACGTCCCCGTGAGGATGACGCCCGCACCCAGCACGGCACCCGCGCCAACCAGTACGCCCTCGAGGAGCGAGCAGCCAGCGCCAACAAACGCGCCGTCCTCCACGATGACCGGGCGAGCACCCGCGGGCTCCAGCACGCCGCCGATGGTGACGCCGGCCGAGAGATGCACGCGCGCGCCAATCTGCGCGCAGGAGCCCACAAGGACATGGCTGTCCACCATGGTGTCCTCGCCAATCCACGCGCCCACGTTCACAAACGACGGCGGCATCACCACCACGCCCGCGCCGAGATAGACACCGGCCCGGAGCGACGTGCCGCCCGGGACGATGCGCCACGGGCGACCAGCCGCCAGCGCCGCATCGGCCTCCGGCCCGTCCAGCACCCGCTTCGTGGGTAGGCCCACGCGGTCGCGAAAGCGCAGCGCGCCATCGACATCCCACGTGGAGGTGGCCCGATCGCGGAAGCAGGCGAGGATTGCGGCCTTGACCTCAGGGTCCGCGCGCCAGCCGCCGAGTGCCGAGGGGTCAGGCACCGCAGCACGCCGGCGTCCGGCGTCAAGGTCGTCAAGGATCGCCTCCGTCACGCGGCGGCCTCGGCCAGCTCGGTGGTGTTGGTCGGCGTCGTCGGCACCATCGCCGCGGTCTCGCGGGCCGCCAGACCAAGCAGCCCCATGTCGTCGAGGATCCCCTCGAGCCGTGTCCGCGCCGCATCGGCCATCGGCAGCATCGGCATGCGCAGCATGTCGGTCTCAAGCAGACCCATCGCCAGCATCGCGGCCTTGACCGGCACCGGGTTTGGGCCGCCCTGGAAGTTGCCCCGCAGCAGCGGCAGCAGTTGGTTGTGGATGCGCAGCGCCTCGGCCGCGTCGCCCGCGTGCCACGCGTGGACCAGCGCGGACATCTCACCCGGCAGCTGGTTGGACGCTACGGAGATCACGCCGTCGCCGCCCATCGCGAGGATGGCCAGCGTTGCCGCGTCGTCACCGGAGAGGACGGCCACGTCGCGCGGGCGATCGCGGCAGATCACCGCAAACTGGTCGATGTTGGCGCTGGCCTCCTTGATTGCCACGATGCGCGGGTGCTCGGCGAGACGCAGGAACGTGTCCGCATCAACGTTGACGCCGGTGCGCCCCGGGACGTTGTAGACCACGATGGGCAGCCCGCCCTCGTCGGCGATGGCGCGGAAGTGCGCTTCGATCATGCGCTGGTCGGGCTTGTTGTAGTAGGGCGTGACGATGAGCGCGGCGTCAGCGCCCATGGCGGCGGCCCTTCGCGTCGCTTCAATCGAGGCGCGGGTGTCGTTGCTGCCGGTGCCGGCGATGACCGGGATCCGGGTGCGCGACGGGCGGGCGTTGACCGCTTCGATGGTGATCTCAATGAGCCGGTCACGCTCCTGCGCGCTGAGCGTGGGGCTCTCGCCGGTGGTGCCCACGGGGACAAGGCCGTCGATGCCGAGGCGGATCTGGCGGTCAACCAGGCGGCGGAACGTGACCTCGTCAAGGGTGCCGTCCGGTGTGAACGGGGTGACAAGCGCGGTGAAGGCGCCGCGAAGGCCGGGGGTGGTGCCGTGGGTGGGGGGCGTGATGCGTGCCATTTGGGTGGATCTCCTGGGGTGTCCGTGTGGACTGGAAGGTCGTCAGTAGGTGGGGGTGGCCTGCGGTTTGCAGGCGGCGGGCTTTGGCGGCTGTTTCATGCGCTCGCCGCCAGGAGGTCGTCAACCACTTCGTCAAACGTGTGCACGCCGGGCGTGCGGCGCTGGGCCGTGAGCCAGCGGGCCGCGGCGAGGGCGCCGTCCGCGTACGCGGTGCGGTCGCGGGCGGCGATCCGGAGCTCGATGGACTCGCCCTGCCCGTCAAAGGTCACGAGGTGGGATCCGGGGTTGGAGCCGGCCCGGATGCCGAAGACCTCAAGGGCGGGGCGGGCGTCGGCGGTGTCCGCCCCGTCCGGGCCGTCGGGGGCGGCGTCCGGGCCGGCCCAGCGGGGGTCCGCGGCCACAATGCGGCGGGCGATGGCGCGGGCGGTGCCGGACGGGCGATCGGCCTTGCCCCGGCGGTGCCACTCCACAACGGACGGCTCAAAGGCGCCGGCTCGGGCGTACCAGCCGGCGGCCGTCTCCACCAGGCGCAGGAACAGCGCCGCGCCAAGCGAGAGGTTGGTGGCCACGACGGCCGCGGCGTCGTGCTCCTGCAGCATCGCGCTGATGCGGGCGGTGTCTGCATCCCAGCCGGTGGCCGCCAGGATGAAGCTTCGGTTGCCGCCGGTTAGCGCGTGCGCAACGTTGTCAGCCACGGCGCCGCCAAGCGAGGTCTCCACCACGACGTCGGCCAGCGGGGCCGCGGCCCGCGCCTCACCCGCAGCCGGGCGGCCAACAAGCGTGCAGGTCCAGCCCGCGGCGGTGGCGGCCGAGGCAATGGCCCCGCCCAGCCTACCCGGTCCGTAGAGGAGGAGATGCATTCCCGAACTGTCCTTCCTGCCGATTCCTAGCGTTTCGCCGCCGGTCAGGAGGTCCGAGAAACACAAAAGCCGCGGTCACCACTTGGTGTCCGCGGCCCCTCGACGCCTCCAGTCCCGGAGGCTCGTGTCCCGTCGCTTGCGCGCGCGTCAGAGCCCCAGGGCCCGAGCCTTCTGGCTGGGCCGCAAGACTTTCGCTTTCGCGTTGGCGGCGTGGTGGTGCGTCATCAGGCTGTGAGTATGCCGTCTACCACTGGTCTATGCAACGATTGCATCGTGAATATGTTCTATGCATCACGAGTTGTCGTGGTTCGCCATGTGGCCACCGAGCTGGGCCATGTACACCTTGCCGCGTCGCGTGACGGGATTGCCGCCGTGGAGCTGCTTGGCAGCGCCGAGGGTCTGGAGACCGGGCTGGCAAGACGCGGGTATGCGGTGGCGGACGCGGCCGATGAACCCGAGGCGGGGGCGCTCGCCGCGCGGGCAGCCGATGCCGTGGCCGAGATCCTTGCGGGTGACGCGCCCAACCTGTCGATGCTGCCCCTGGCCATTGACGACCGGCCCGCGTGGGACCAGTTGGTGCTGGGCGCCGTGCGGGCGATCCCGCGCGGGTCAACCGCCAGCTACGGCGAGATCGCCGCGCGGATCGGCCGCAAGGGCGCGGCGCGAGCCGTGGGCGGCGCCGTTGGGCGCAACCCGGTGAGCCTGCTGATCCCCTGCCACCGCGTGATCGCCGGCGACGGGTCGCTGGGCGGGTATGGCGCAGCCGCCTGGGGCGGCATCGAGGCTGCGCTGGACCTCAAGGCGGCACTGCTGGCCCTCGAGGGCGTGACGGCCAGGCGCTGAGTCATGCCAGACTCAAGCGGGCGAGGTGCGCGCAAGGCTCGAGCCCCGAAGGTCGACTTCCGGCCGTGAGCGCTGCACGTGGCGACCCATTCCGAGTCACACGTGCATCACGGTGCCAAGGCGCACGGCGACGGGCCGCGGACTGCCGCAACGACACCATCCGACGGCCCCGTTACACTGCCGGAGTCCTCGCGCCCGGATGCGACCCAACCAGTCGCGCCGGCAGGAGCGCGAGGCGCGGAGGGTTGGGGATGTCCAGCTTCTGGTCGCCTGCCACGAGTCGCCGCGCATGAGCGGCACGCCAGCCGCCCCCGCCGCCCCCATCCGCATCTCCCCGTTCGCGGTCTTCCGCAAGCGCGACTTCACGCTCCTCTGGACAGCGCAGCTGGTGTCCACCGCGGGCTCCGCGCTGACCGACCTCGCCGCGGCCATCTACGTCTACAGCGTGACCGGCTCCGCGTTCCTCGTGGGCATGACGCTGATGGCCACGGCCGTCCCGAGCCTCATCATCGGCCTGCTGGCGGGCGTCTTCGTGGACCGCTACGACCGGCGCATGGTGATGCTCGTGAGCAACCTGCTCCAGGGCGTCGTCGTGGCGGCTATCCCCTTCCTGCTGGGGCTCAACGCCTACCTCCTGTTTGTCGCCATCCTGCTCAACGCAGGTGTCAAGCAGTTCTTCGACCCTGCCTACGAGAGCATCATCCCCGAGATTGCCAGTGACGAGGAGCTTGAGGCCGCCAACGCGATGCTCTCCATCGCATCGTTTGGCTCCACCGCCATCGGCTTTGCTGGCGCGGGGCTCCTTGCGGCCATCGACATCCGCTGGGCCTTCTGGATCGATGCGCTGACCTTCCTCTTCTCCGCCGGCTGCGTGCTGGCGCTCAAGTTGAACGCCCGTGTCGAGACGGCAGAACCAACCACGGTGGGCGTGGTCATCGACAACCTCAAGACCGGCTTGGCGACCATCGCGCGGTCCAAGGAGCTGCGGTCGCTGTTCCTTATCGGCGCACCGGTGTCGCTGGCGTTTGGCCTGTGGAACGTGCTGCTCCTGCCGATGGCCGTCCGCGTCCTGGGCGCCAGCGATGCGGAGTACGGGCTCCAGGAGGGCCTGACCTCCATTGGATTCGTGGTGGGCTCGCTGTTCATGGCGCGCTACTCGGACCGCATCCAGACCGGGCTGTGGATCTTCATCGGCTGTGCCGGCATGGGCATCGCGGGCGTCCTCTACGGGCTGTCGCCGACGATCTGGATTGGCATCCTCTGGGTGATGGTGAGCGGCTTCTTCAACTCGCCCACCTCGGTTGCACGCCAGACGCTGCTCCAGCGGAACACACCACGCGAGCTCCGCGGCCGCGTGTTCTCCTCGATGTTTGTCATGCGCAACGTGGTGTTCCTGATTGGCATGGCGGGCGCCGGTCTTGCGGACGTCTTCCCCGTGCGGGACCTGATCATCATCGCGTCGCTCGTGGTGCTGGCCGTGGGCGTGGTAGCCCTGTTCGCCCCGGGCATCGGCCGACCTGCCGCCGAGTGGCGCCACGCGCTCGCGACGATGCGCGCCACACCAACTGGCGTGGCGTCCGACCTTTCGAGCCGTCACGCCACCATGGCCGACTTCGATGTCCTCATCGGCCGCCTAGCCACGTTCTCGCTGCTCACCGCCGGTCAGCGCACGGCGTTCATCAAGGACGCCCGCGTGCAGGAAGTCCCCGCAGGCACGCGCGTGATCACCCACGGCGACAGCTCGGTGGCCGCGTACTTCATCCTCGACGGCGCCTGTGCGGTTGGCGTGCCCACGCCGGACGGCTACAAGGGGCTGAACACGCTGCGCACGGGCGACTTCTTTGGCGAGATCGCGGCGCTGACGGGCAGCGCGCGGACGGCCGACGTTGTCATGACGGAGCCGTCGACGCTGCTGGAGGTGCCGGCCGAGGCCCTGCGGGCAACGATGATCGTGCCGGAGGTCAGCGAGCTGGTGATGTCCGCGATGACCGAGCGGCTGATGCGGCTGCGCATGCCCGACATGCCACGGCTTGCGGCGCGCGACCAGTCAGCGCTGCGCGAGTTGCGGACGAAGCGGCCGCGGGCGAAGGCTGCGGCAGCGGAGGCGACGACGGCGGGGGCGACGCCCGCGCCCTGAGGCGGGGTCAGCCGCGAGGCACCGGCCGCATCGGGTACACGCCAATGACGATGGGCGTCACCGGATCCAGCGAGAGCTCGTAGCCAACGTCTCCGCTGATCAGCAGTTCGCCAAGCATGCGGCCTTCAGCGTCCGGCATGCCCACGAAGATGGTTGTGCGCGCCAGGCGAACCGGCGTGACGTCGTCGTCCACGCCGGGAATGCCGAAGCGGCGGCGCAGTTCGTGCATGGGGATCCAGGGACGGCTCTTGATGAACCGGCGGAGCTGGGCCGTGGTGCACGTTGTGCGATTTGGGTCCAGCGCGAGATCCGCCGGAGGCGGGGCAGGCTCGCTGACCGCGACCGGCGACGCAGGCGCCTGCATGGCCGCGACGATGGGCGGGCGCACATCCCGGACAACCGGGGCGGGCGCGACAGGCGCGACAGGCGCGGCAGGCGTAGCGGGTGTGGCGGGCGCCACGGCGCCTGCGGCAGCGATGGCCTGAGCGCGCGCCGCCACGGACTCCGCGTACTGCGCGGCAGTCTCCACCAGACCGGGCACAAACGTGGCGGGCTGGGCGGCGGCGTTTGCATTCCCCCGGCCGTGCCGGCTGCGCCGACTCACCGGGTGTGACGCGAGCAAAGCGCCCGCGTGAAGGTGGTTGTCATGAGGGGCTCATTCAGGGTGGCGACGGCGCTCGGGGCCGATCGGCGGATGATACCGCCGGGGCTGGCGGGGTGCCTCGACGGGTTTCTCAGCCGGTCACGATGAGCAGATCGCGCCCCTGCTCGTTGAGCACGACAGGGCCGTTGGCGCCGCAGACCACAATGTCCTCGATCCGGGCGCCAAACCGTCCCTCAAGGTAAATCCCGGGCTCCACGCTGAACGCCATCCCCTCATCCAGGGCCTCCGCGTTACCCGCCACGATGTACGGGTCCTCGTGCCCCTCAAGCCCGATGCCGTGGCCGGTGCGGTGGATGAAGTTCGGGCCAAAGCCTGCGGCTGCAATCCGGTCGCGCGCGACGGCATCAACCGCCTCCGCGCTGATGCCCGGGTGGACCGCGGCGGTGGCGGCGGCCTGTGCATCCTGAAGCACGGTGTACAGGCGCCGGTACTCCGGGTCAGGACCGCGGGACGGGTCACCGCCCGTCACCCAGACGGTGCGCGTGATGTCGGAGCCGTACCCGCCCAGGGTGCCGCCGATGTCGATGACGATGGGCTCGCCGGCGCCGATGACGCGGTCACTGCCCTCATGGTGGGGCGAGGCACTGTTTGGCCCGGACGCGACAATCCAGAATTCGGCCTGGTCGTGGCCCTCGGCAACCAGCCGCTCGCGGACCTCGCGCGCCACGTCGTTCTCGGTGCGGCCAACCAGCCGGCCCGCGGCGATTGCGGCCACCACACGATCAGCTGCGTGCGCGGCATCACGGAGCAGCGCCACCTCGTCGGCGTCCTTGCGCATGCGCAGCTCGCGCAGGACCGAAGACGAAAGCGAGAACCGGACCGCCGGCAGCACACGCTGGAAGCCCAGCAGGAACGCGGCGCGCAGCCCGTCCGAGACGGCCGCGGCCCGGGCAGCGGGGCCCACAAGGCGCGCCACAAGCGTCATCGGGTCCTCGGTCTCCTCCCACGTGGCAATCACCGCCGCGCCGCCAGACACGGCCGGGCAGGAGCGGGCGGGGGTCACCTCAAGCCGGGGGCAGATCAGCGTGATGGGTGCGTTGCGGGCCGCGGGGATGACCAGCAGGGTGAGGCGCTCCAGGGGACGTGCCGGATACCCGGCGAGGTACTGCAGATCTGCGCCCACGCCCACGAGCAGCGCGTCCAGCCCTGCCGCAGCCGTTGCCGTCCGCGCGCCAGCCAGCCGCTCCGCGTACCGCGAGGCGGGAATGAGGTCTCCACCGCGAACCACACCGCTCATTGCGTCTCCTCTCGGGCGCCAAGCCCGCTGATCCAGCGGCTCACCATCCGCTCCCCGTTGTCGGCTAGGGCTCGATACACCCACACGTAGGCTGCGCCCGCCTCAAGCGCCGCCCGCCGGGTCTCGGGCTCATCGTGCTGCCCCACAGCAACCGCGGGCACCCCCGCCTCGCGGGCAGCCCGCAGGCAGTCCGTCCCGTCGTAGGCGCGTGCCGTCAGGTCTACCACGCAGGCGTCTAGTGTCGGAAGCACGCTGGCCAACGCAGCGCTTGAGCGCATCCGCACAGGGGTGGCGCCGCCGCGGGCGACAAAGCCCGCAAGACGCGTCGCCCAGATCAGGTCATCGGCGAGGACACCGATGCGGAGTCCCTCAGCGCCGATCGGCGCTGCCGGGCTTTGGCCCTCGGTCACCCGAGCGAGTTGACCAGGTGGCGGAACACGTCGGCCGCGGACACAACGCCGATGGGGCGCCCGTTGTCCACGATGGGGATGTGGCGGAACTCGCCCACGGCCATCTTGTGGATGGCCACGGCAATTGTGTCCTCGTGCCGCAGGACAACCGGATCCGGCGTCATGAAGTCTCGGACGTCAAAGGCGTCAAGACGCTTGCCTGCAGCCTTCACCACCGCGTCACGGTCTGTGAAGATGCCGATGAGCTGCCCGCCGTCGGTCACGAGGAGGCAGTCAATGCCCTCCGCGTGCATCTGGCGAATGGCGTCACCAACGGACAGGCCGGGTGCAACCAGCTTGGGCGAGCCCACGCCCAGACGATCCAAGTGGTCGCCCAGGATGGTGTCGTGAAAATCAACGGCCGGCTGGGGGAGGTCAACGGCCGCAAGATCTGCGCCGCAGGAGGAGCAGGTGTCGTCGCCCTCGAAGTTGTCGTGGCGGCATGAGGGGCAGAGCATCGGTCAGTCCACCGTCCAGGTCTCGCCGGCCATGAGCGCCTTGCGAAGGTCGCCCGGGCCGGACTTGGCAATAGCCGCCTCAATCTGCGCGTCAGCAAGCTCGGAGTACGTGGGCCGCTGCACGTCGCGCAGGACGCCCACCGGCACCGGGAACTCCGGCCAGAACATCCGCGACAGGATGAGCGCAAGGTACGGGTCCTCGGCGTGCTGGTCGTGGACCAGCAGGTCCGCTTCGGTGATGCCGTTCTCGCCAATGGTCACCACCTCGGGGTGGAGACCGACGAGGCGGATGCCCTTATCTCGGTTCTTGCCAAAGATGAGCGGCTTCCCGTGCTCAAGCACCAGCATGCGGTCGTCTCGGAACTCGCGGTCCGTGAAATCGCGCCAGGCGCCGTCGTTGAAGATGTTGCAGTTCTGGAGCACCTCAACGTACGAGGCGCCCTTGTGGCGGCCGGCGGCCTCCAGCGTGTGCTGGAGGTGTTCCGTGTGGGTGTCGACGGTGCGGGCAACCAGCGTGGCCTCGGCGGCAAGCGCCAGGGTCAGCGGCATCATCGGCCGGTCAACCGAGCCCATCGGGGTGGACTTGGTCCGCTTGCCAAACTCGGACGTGGGCGAGGTCTGGCCCTTGGTGAGCCCGTAGATCCGGTTGTTGTGCATGATCATGGTGAAGTCCAAGTTCCTGCGCATCGAGTGCAGGAAGTGGTTGCCGCCAATCGAGAGCGCATCGCCGTCGCCGGTGATCACCCAGACCATGAGCTCGGGCCGCGCGATCTTCAGACCGGTTGCCAGCGTTGGCGCGCGGCCGTGGATGGAGTGGAACCCGTAGGTGTTCATGTAGTACGGCAGGCGGCCGGAGCAGCCGATGCCGGAGATGAAGACGATGTTCTCCTTCGGCACACCGAAGTCAGGCATCACCTTCTGGGTCTGCGCCAGGATGGAGTAGTCACCACAGCCGGGGCACCAGCGCACCTCGACGTCGTTGACGAAGTCCTTGCGGGTCAGCTTGATGGGCGCGGCGGCGATCAACTCGGTCACGTCGGTCATCGGACTACCTCCGCTCCGCCAGAAGGCGCTCGGCCTCGGCAACGATTTCGGCGATGCGGAACGGCTTGCCCAGCAGTCGCCCGTAGGCGACGGCGTCCACCAGGTACGTGCCGCGGATGATGAACCAGAGCTGACCAAGGTTGAGCTCGGGCACAAGGACCGTCTTGTAGCGCTTGAGCAGCTCCCCGAGGTTGGCGGGCAGCGGGTTGAGGTAGCGCACATGCGCGTGGCCAACCTTGCGGCCGTCCGAGACAAGACGCTCTGTGGCGGACCGGAGGGCGCCAAACGTGGAGCCCCAGCCGAGGATGAGCAGGTCGCCCTCCTCTGCGCCATAGACGTCTTGGGCCGGGATGTCCTTGGCGATGCCCGCCACCTTGGCGGCCCGCAGGGTCACCATGCGGTGGTGGTTGGCGCCGTCGTAGTTGACGGTGCCGAGGCCGTCAAGCTTCTCGAGGCCGCCGATGCGGTGCTCAAGACCTGGGGTGCCGGGGACCGCCCACGGGCGGGACAGCGTCTCGGGATCTCGGCCATAGGGAAGGAACGTGCCCTCGCCCTTGACCACGTTGGGGACGCTGATGTCCGGCAGGTCTTTCATGTCCGGCACACGCCACGGCTCCGCGCCGTTGCCCACGGACGCGTCCGAGAGGTAGATGACCGGGGTCATGTACTTGAGCGCGATGCGGGAGGCCTCGATGGCCATCGAGAAGCACTCGCCGGGTGTGGCCGGTGCCACCACGGGAATGGGCGACTCGCCGTTGCGGCCAAAGATGGCCTGGAACAGGTCCGCCTGCTCCACCTTGGTGGGCAGACCCGTGGAGGGACCGGCACGCTGGACGTTCACGATGACGCAGGGCAGTTCGGTCATGACCGCAAGACCCATTGCCTCGGTCTTGAGCGCGACGCCGGGGCCCGAGGTGCCGGTGAGCGCAAGCGCGCCGCCGTATGCCGCGCCGATGGTTGAGCCCATCGCCGCGATCTCGTCCTCGGCCTGGAACGTCCGCACGCCAAACGACTTGTATGTCGCCAGGTACTGGAGCACGTCCGTGGCCGGCGTGATGGGGTAGGAGCCGTAGAAGAGGTCTCGCTTGGCGCACTGGGCCGCGGCCAGAAAGCCGATGGCGGTGGCCTCGTTGCCGGTGA
>CAIXZV010000435.1 GCA_903924005.1 uncultured Chloroflexota bacterium
CGAGAGGTTTGTCGTGAGCCAGCCGCCAAGGAGCGGGCCGAGGGCGGCCATGCCTCCGATGACCGAGCCATACACGGCAAACGCGATGGCGCGCTCCCGGCCGCGGAATGTGGCGTTGAGGATGGACTGGGTTGCGGGGGCAATCGCCGCGCCGCCGACGCCCTGCAGCACGCGTGCCGCGAGGAGGAGCGGACCGGTGGGGGCGAGGCCGGCAAGCAGCGACGCGCCAACGAAGATGCCGAGGCCCACGATGTACAGGCGGCGGCGGCCCAGGATGTCGCCCGTCCGGCCCAACGTCACAAGGAGCGCGGCAAAGACGAGCGGGTAGATGGAGACCACCCATTCGGCGCCCGACCCGTCAAGGCCGAGGTCCCGTACGATGGACGGGATGGCGACGTTCACGATGGTGGCGTCGACGATGATCATTGAGATGCCCAGGCTGAGGGCCAGAAGGGTCAGCCATCGAGCTTTGCCGAGGTTCACGAAGGTGCATCCTTTGCGTAAGGAATTGATTTCGTGACGAATGTATCTGATGGCGACGAGGCTGTCAACCCGTCTGACGCTGGCGGCGTCGGCGGCGCCGGCCGTTCGGCGCTGGAGATCAGCCGCCTGCTGGTTGAGGTGCTCGCGGCCGAGCGCGCAGGCCGGCGCGGCGCGGGCGAGTCGTCAGGGGATGCGGCTCCCGGTGCATTTGCAGCCACCACGTCGGGCGCCCACACGGGACCCAGCGGCCCCATCGCGTCCCACGTGATCCGGGCCGCAGTCCACATTTACGAGCAGGGCCCGCAGACCATCGGCCAGCTCGCGGCCGGCCTCGGCGTGTCGCAGGGCTGGGCCAGCCGCGTCGTGGACGAGATGGAGCGCGCTGGCTACGTCGAGCGCGAGCGCGATCCCGATGATCGGCGCGTTGTCCGCGTGCGTCTGGCACCGGCCGCGGTGTCGCGTGTTGAGGTGGCATACCGCTGGCGGGGAGACGCCGTGGAGGCGGCGCTCGAAGGGATGTCTCCAGATGAGCGCGCGGCGGTGGCGTCGTTTCTGCGCAGGTTCGTGGCGGCGGTCAAGACCTCGGCAACCGGCTGACCCGGCGCCGGCAGGTGGCGCCGGTACGGCGTCGCCAGGGGCTAACCGACCGGGCTCCCCGTCAGGCGCTCACCGCATAGCGCTGGCCAAACCGCTCCATCGCCTGCAGCACCGGGATCAACTCCAGACCCGCGGCGCTGAGGCTGTACTCCACGTGCGGCGGCACAACGGCAAACACCACACGGTCCACCAGACCGTCCGCCTCCAGCTCCCGCAGGGACTGGGCGAGCATCTTGTGCGTGATCCCGCGGACCTCGCGCTTGAGCCCGCCGTAGCGGACGGTCCCGTGCTGCACCAGCTGCCAGACGATCAGCGTCTTCCAGCGGCCCGTGAGCGCGTCAATCGCCAGGTTCACCGGACAGTAGTAGGGGCGTCCTGCCAGCTCGAATGGCGCTGGAACGGGGATCGGCTCCGCCGGCTCGGCGGCGTTCAGATCGATGATGCTATCCATTTGGTGAGTATGGCACAGAATAGTGCGTACTAGTCAAGAAGGTAGTGCATTCGCTAAGGTCCAGCCAGCGCCGGTCAACTATGACCGGGCCGACGGAGACACCTGTGACCACACGCACCGAAACCCAAGACGCCGCACTCGCCGTGTCGCGCGCCATCGCCGCCCGCGAGATCGCCACCCGTGGCGCTGACCTGCTGGATCCGGCCTTCCGTTATCACGGCGCCGCCGGGATGGAGTTGGACCGCGACGCCTACATCGGCTTCATGAGCGCCCTGAGCGATGCGTTTCCGGACATGGTGATGACCTTTGAGCCGGTCATCGTGGACGGCAACCGCGTGGGCGTGCACTGGGTGAACCAATTCACCCACCAGGGCGCCTACATGGGTGTGGAGCCCACGGGCCGAGCCATGGTCCTCACCGGCACGTTCATCCGCGAAGTGGCCAATGGCCGCGTCGTGGAGGAGTGGGACACCCCCGACCTATTCGGGATGGCCGGCCAGCTGGGCCTTATCCCGAGCGCTAGCTGACCCACGAGGACGCGCCGAAACGCGTCGGAACAGACACCCTTGTGTCATCGCGGGGCTCGTGGCAATCGTCACGCACGGAGCCCCGCAGACGCAAGGAGCCGTCGCGCCGAAGATCATCAGCGATCCCATCGCCTTCTTGGCCGAGCTACATGAGGGCATCCTCCTTGTGCACCCGGCCAAGCTTCTGGCCGCTGGCGATCCGTGGGCCATCGTCCGCGCCACCGTGGGCCGAGCCGGCTGGCGGAGCGCTCACAGGGTCACCCGGACGCGGGTGCGACACTGATCGCGTTGGCCCTTCGTGCGGCCGCAACACAGGCCACACAGGAGGCGAACTGATGTCCAAGGGTCGCGCGGCGCTGGCCGTGCTGCTGCTGCTGATGGGTCTCGTGTGGACCGGTCAGGGTGCCGGGCTGATTCCCGGCAGCTTCATGACCGGCTCGTCGTTCTGGCTTGGTGTTGGCCTCGTGTGCCTCGTGCTTGGAGCGACCATTGGCTGGACAGCTCGGGGACGGAGGACCTAGGGAACCAGGCCAACCATCCGGCCGTCTTGGCCGCCTCCAACCCGCTAGAAATGAGGCGTCCCACTGATGTACCGCGCCCCGCACCGCGTTGCCGTTCGTAGCGGAGCGGCCACGCTCCTGCTTGTCGCTCTCGTCCTGTCCGTCGCGGCCTGCACAGGAGTTGCGGCCGCCCCAACCGCCGCCCCAACCGCCCTGCCGACGGCTGCCCCAACCGCCGCCCCCAGCCCCGTTGAGCGCACCGTGACCGAGGCTGACAACGGCACAACCGTGACCGTGCCCGCCGGGTCAACGGTGACGCTGGTCCTGGCCAACACCTACTGGCAGGTCCAGGGCAGTTCGGACGCCAAGGTCCTGGCGCCTGTCTCCGGTCCAACCGTCTCGGCACCCCCGATGGGCGGCTCATGCGTTCCGGGCAGCGGCTGCGGCACGGTGACCGCCGTCTTCCACGCGGTTGCCGCAGGGCACGCCTCCATCCTCGCGTCGCGGAGCACGTGCGGCGAGGCGATGCTGTGCCAGGGCACGGCAGGCGCGTATCAAGTGACCATCGTCGTCGGCGGGTAGGCGCACCGCCGCCGCACAACGCCGAAACAGGGCCGGTCCATTTGGGCCGGCCCTGATCGTTGTTGACGACAGGTGTCGTCAGATGGCATCAACTGGCGCTTGCCGCTGACGGACCCCAACCGGCCGGAGCGGCCGAAGCAGTCACTGGTGCGGCAGGCTCGGGCCGGACGGTGTGCCACGCTGCAAGCAGCAGGGCGCCGAACCCGAGGAAGGTCGCGACCGTGCTCACGAGGGGCACGATGCCCGCCAGCGCCAGGACCACCACGCCGATGACGGCTGCGCGGTACGGCCGGCCAGTCTCCTGCGTGCCCCGGAGGTTGCCCAGCAGCCAGTCGCCCACCAAGATCGCGGCCACCAGCCAGCCCAGCAGCGCGAGCGCAGGCAGCACCAGGAAGAGTCCGGCAAGCCCAATCGGGGCGCCGATGATGGTGGCGATCAGCAGCCCTGCAATCATCGGCAGGACCACGGAACCCGCCACCCCCACCGCGAACACCTTGAGCGGCTGACGCGTGATCAGGGCGCCGACCGTCCGCGTCTGGCGGGCGCCAAAGGCGGCCAGGAGCAGACCGGCGGCGATCATCGCAAGCCCAAAGCCTACGGTGATCACCAAGATGAGCGGGATCATCAGCACGGCGAACGCGGCAATGTCGGTATCGAGCGTGGTGAACCGGCCGGTGACCACGGCGCTTGCGTCGCGCGTCACCGTGCCGTGCAGCGTGGAGATGTCGCCGGTGACCGTCGTGCCGGCGCCAAGAACTGCGGTGCCGTCCACAACCACCAGGTGCCGGGCGGTGGCGCCGGTGAGGGTGACCGTGCCGTGCACGACCACCACCGAGTCAACCGTTCCGGCGATGGTGCCGGTGCCGTCCACGACAACCGCGGCATCAAGGGTCTGGCCCTCAGGGACGTTGACCGTGCCGTTGACTGACACCACGGCTCCGTGACCGGAGACGTAGAGGGGGTCCGCGGCAAAGGCTGCCGGGGCAAGGGTGAGCAGCAGGATTGCGGTGGCGGCCGTGATCAAGAACAGGCGTCGCATCGTGGGTTCCTTCCATCCCTAGACGGGGGTTGTTGACACCGTCGACGCTACGCCGCTGGCCGGGCGCAACCCAGCCGGGCACCCGGCATCTTGGGGGTAGGGAAAGCCCTACCCCCTCATCAGGCAGCCATCTATGGCTACGGGGTGCTGCCTGCCGGCGCCACCGGCGTCTCGGCCTGCCCCCACATGCGCACGAAGCCCGACTTGTCGGACGACTTGCTTGCAGACCACGTGGCTGGATCCGAATCCTCAACCGTATAGGAGCCGTTCACGACAACCGGCGGGAGTTCCGTGATGATGGCCTCCCAGTCAGCCGGGACATTGTTGGTGGCCGGCGCGGCATCAGCCTTCCAGGGCCCCTGGCCCACAATCTGCCCGCTCGAATCGCGAAGCGTGATGGTGCCGCCAGCCGCTGCGCCCTTACCGCCGTTCCAGTGATACGTGGCGATTTCGTGCAGACAGTAGGACTTGCCCTGGGTGCTGACCTTGGTCGGCAGGGCGCCGTTGAAGACCGCGTCCGGGTAGAACTGGTCCACGAACATGACGTAGGGGCCGCTGCAGTTGATCCCGGGAGTTGTGGTGCTGAGGGCCACGGTTGGCGCAATGGTGGACAGTCCAACCGGTTCCGTCCCCCCGGGCGAACCGGCGGGCGCGGGGGCAAGCAGCTTGCCGCCAAACACCGCGATCCCGATGAGGACGAAGAACACAACGAAGAGCACCATGCCGATTAGCCGGGCGAGCTCGGGCTTGGCGATGCCTGGCGGCGGCACGGGGTCCACAAGCGACTCGTATGGCGCCTTCACCGCAGGGTCGGCCTGCTTCGCCGGCGCCAGCGCGGCCTTCGTCAGGGTCACCGCGCCCTTATCCAGCGTGGCTTTGCCAAACTGCTTGCCGTTGGCCTTGAGCCAGGCGTTGAGATCGCCAACCCACTTCTTGATGAAGTCTGCTGCCGCATCGGGCAAGCTGCTGGTGTCAAAGGCGAGCTGGCCGTTGGCGATGGATCCCGGCAGCGTGATCGAGACCATGCCGCTGCCGATGGTGAGGTTGATCCCGCCGTTCTCGCCAGCGGCGAAACTGATCTCGGGCTCAATCTCGGTGATCCCGAGGTCCAGCTTGCCAGCCCAGCCAACCTTGCCGGGCTTGATGGTCACCGTCCCGGCGACGCAGTCAACGAAGTCGACAAGGTCCTTTGGTGCACCTTTCGGCAGCGCCGGCTTCGCGGCCTTGGGGTCAACGTCACCCATCGCGACCTGCTCCCGCTCTGGCACCGCAAGGGGCTGCGGTGATCCTCTGCATCCTAGTCAGGTGCGCAAGAGCCGTGTCAGGTTTGGTCGGTTGGGTCCGGCTCGCCTGTGAGCGCCACGACCGCTTCCCAGAGCGTTCTGCGGTCTGCGGCTGAAAGCCGGGTTGACGGCACTCGGTCAAACGGGCGCACCCGGCGGTCCAGGAACAGACGACCGGTTGTTGCGCGGGCCCCAGGCGCTGCCGCCAGCCAGAGCATCGTGTCGATGCCCTCTGCGGCGGTCCGCAATTGGCCGCCCACAAGCTTGGCAAACCCGGGCAGCGATGCCTCGAGACCCGGTGTGTTTGCCCAGCCCGGGTGCATGGCGTTTGCGACCACACGGGCGCCCGGCGTGGTCCCGTGCAGGCGGCGCGCCCACTCCCGGATCAGCGCCACTTGGGCGCGTTTCGCCCGGGCGTAGGCCAGCGCGCCCTGGTACTCGCCCCGCTCGTACGCAAGGTCGTCCAGCGGCAGGGCCTGCGTGTACATCCCGCCCGACGTGACCGCGATGATGCGCGGATCTGGGCTCTCCATCAGGCGCGGCAGGAGGCTTGACTCCAGAACAAACGGGCCAAGCACCATGATGGCGAAGGTGCGCTCGAAGCCCTCGGCTGTGACCTCGCGGGTTGGCACCATGGCGCCTGCGTTGTCCACGATCACGTCGATCTGGGGCACCCGCTCCAGCACCTCTGCGGCAGCCGCGCGAACAGACGCGAGCGACGCCATATCCACGATAACGGTGGTCACGTTCAGCCCGGGCGTCTCCGCCAACAGCTCGGTCTGGGTGCGCTCAAGCCGCCCGGCGTCGCGGCCAAGCAGCACAAGGTTTGCCCCCATGCGCGCAAAGGCACTCGCTGCGGCGCGTCCAAGCCCGGACGTGGGGCCGGTCAGGACCACCGTCCGGGCAGCCATGCCGTACGACTCGGCGTCCGGCCAGGCGAAGAGGCGCCGGCGGAGGCGGAATCCCATCCGGGTGAAGCTTGGGACAACCAGCACTTCGGCTAGATCGTCCGCCAGTGTTTTGATATCCATCACCCACATCTTCGGATGTGGGACCCGTCCGGATCGGTGGATGCTGCGAAGAGAGAGGTACAGGGTCCCCGAGCAGGACCCGATGGAGACCACGACACCATGCCCCGACTGCACGAGACGATCGACACAGGACTGCCAATCGACGAGACGTTTGCCTTCGTCGCCGACTTTGCCAATAACGCCATCTGGGACCCCAACAGCGCCACGTCCGTGCGGATTGGCGATGATGCCGCCGCGGGCGGACCGGTTGGCGTTGGCGCCCGCTATGCGCTCAGCGTGCGCCAGGGCGGCAAGTTTGTGCCGATGGAATACCGGGTCACCGCCTGGGAGCCCGGCCGTCGCGTCGTCCTTGAGGGCGCTGGATCGGGCGTTCGCGCCACGGACGACATCCGCTTTGAGGCCACCCCCACCGGCACCCGCGTGGACTACACGGCCGACATCAGCCTGACGGGTCTCATGCGGCTCGCC
>CAIXZV010000436.1 GCA_903924005.1 uncultured Chloroflexota bacterium
CATCGTCTATGGCACCAACCATGAGTTTGGCTTCGACTACTTGCGCGACAACATGGCGCTGGCGCTGGAGCAGCGCGTCCAGCGCCAGCGGTACTTAGCCATCGTGGACGAGGTGGACAACATCCTCATCGACGAGGCCCGGACCCCGCTCATCATCTCCGGCCAGGCCGAGGAGTCCGCAGACCTCTACTTCTCCTTCGCCCGGCTGGTGCCCCGCCTCAAGGCGCGACCCGAGGGCGATGAGGAGGGTGGCGACTACTTCGTTGACCTCAAGGACAAGGCGGTGTCCGCAACCGAAGAGGGCATCGACAAGATCGAGCAGATGCTCGGCATCGAGAACCTTTACGACGCTGACCCGCGGCTTGCCCGGCACTTTGACTCGGCCCTGCGGGCGCACGCGCTCTACAAGCGCGACCGCGACTACATCGTCGAAGACGGCGAGATCATCATCGTTGACGAGTTCACCGGCCGAAAGATGCCGGGTCGACGATGGAGCGAGGGCCTCCACCAGGCCGTCGAGGCAAAAGAGGGCCTGCGTGTCCAGCGCGAGTCGCGCACCTTGGCCACCATCACGTTCCAGAACTACTTCCGCCTCTACGACAAGCTGGCCGGAATGACCGGGACGGCGATGACCGAGGCCGAGGAGTTCCACAAGATCTACAACCTCGAGGTCACGGCGATCCCGACGCATCGCCCGATGATCCGCGAGGACCAGCCTGACCTTGTCTTCAAGACCGAGGCGGGCAAGTTCAGCGCGCTCCTCGACGAGATTGAGGAAATGACCAAGGCCGGGCGCCCGGTCCTGGTTGGCACGGTCTCGGTTGAGAAGTCCGAAGTGCTGGGCACGCTGCTCAAGCGGCGCGGCATCAAGCACGAGGTCCTCAACGCCAAGTTCCACGAGAAGGAGGCGCCGATCATCGCGCAGGCCGGCAGGGCAGGCGCGGTGACCATCGCCACCAACATGGCTGGCCGCGGTACGGACATCCAGCTTGGCGGCAACACCGTGGGTCTCGCCTCCGAGATCCTCCACCGGCAGGGGCTCAACCCGGCCGAGGTGGACAAGGCCACGTACGACGCCGCGCTGGCCGAGGCCAAGGCCATCACAGATGTGGGACACGTGGCAGTGGTGCAAGCCGGCGGTCTGCACATCATCGGCACGGAGCGACACGACAGCCGCCGTATCGACAACCAGCTCCGCGGCCGCGCCGGTCGCCAGGGCGATCCGGGCTCGTCGCGCTTCTACCTCTCGCTTGACGATGACCTCATGAAGCGCTTCGCGTCAGACCGCGTTGCAGGCCTCATGGACCGCCTGGGTCTGGACGACGACGTGCCGATTGAGTCACGCATCGTGTCGCGGACCATCGAGAGCGCCCAGACCCGCGTCGAGGGCTTCAACTTCGACATCCGCAAGCGGGTCGTCGAGTTTGACGACGTCATCAACAAGCAGCGCGAGACCATCTACTCGGAGCGGGACAAGGTCCTGCGCAACGAGGACCTGACGGAGACCGTCAAGGAGTTCCTGGACGCCGAGGTGGAGGCGATGGCCGACACCTTTGCCTCAGGCCTGTCGCCGTCCGAGTGGAACCTCGAGGCATTTGCGGCTGCACTCAAGGCGATGGGCGTGGACACCGCGGACAGCACCGAAGAGGCGCTCGACGAGGCTGCGCAAAGCCGTGAAACGCTTGTTGGCCACGTCCGCGATCTCGTTGAGGCACAGCTCGCAACCCGCATCGCAGAGCACGGCGAAGAGGTCTGGTCGCAGGTTGAGCGCTTCGTGCTCCTCCGGACCATCGACAGCCTCTGGGTTGAGCACCTGACCGAGATTGACGACATGCGCCGCGGCATCGGCCTCCGCGGCTATGCGCAGCAGGACCCGCTCAACGAGTTCCGCCGCGAGGCCAAAGGCCTCTACGACGAACTCCGAGACCTGATCCGCCGTCAGGTGGCCACGACGATCTTCCGCGTGACCGTCAAGCGCGAGACGGCAACCGTCCCGCTGGCAGGTCCGGGCCAGCCAGCCCGCTCCACGGACACCGCTGCGGTTGCGGCAGCCATCGCGGCGTCGGGAGCCGCCGCCCACCAGCACCAGCACCAGCCGCTCAGCGATGGTGCGGCCGCGCTGCGCCAGCCCGGCGCCGCCAGCCTGCCCCGACCCGATGCGGTCCGGGGTTTGCCCGAGGACCCGATGAAGGGTGCGCGGGAGGCCCCTGGCGCCGGTGCTGCTGCTGCTGCCGGTCAGGCGAGGGCGGGCTTCACCCCGTCGGGTGCACGCATCGGCCGCAATGACCCGTGCTGGTGCGGATCAGGTCAGAAGTACAAGAAGTGTCACGGGGCCTGACCCGCCGTCGCGCATCCGACATCGGGCTGGCGGTCCTCGCCGCCGGTCTCGCAGTTGCCTTCTCGGGTGCCCTGGCCACGTGGCGCATCACGGCTCAGGGTGACCGCGATGAACAGCGCCCCGCCGACGCCATCGTCGTCTTAGGGGCGGCGCAGTACGACGGGAGGCCGTCGCCCGTGTTTCAGGCGCGGCTTGACCACGCTGTGGAGCTCTGGCACAAGGGGCTCGCCCGCTGGTTCATCGTGACCGGCGGGAAGCTCCCCGGTGACCGCACCACAGAGGCGGCCACGGCCCGCGCGTACGCAATTGACCACGGGGTGCCGGCAGAGGTGATCTTCGGCGAGGACAGCGCCCGCAACACGCTGACATCCATGCGGCTGGTGGCAGCCCTCATGCACGACCGCGGACTGCGCTCGGCCGTCTTTGTCTCGGACCCGACACACATGCTCAGAGTCCTTCGGCTGGCCGACGATCTGGACATTGACGCTTACGGCTCGCCGACGCGGACCTCTCCCGTCCAGAACGACCCGCAACTGGTGGCGCAGGCGGTGATCCACGAGTTGGGGGCGCTCGCCGTCTATTTCGCAACCGGTGGCGAGCTATCACCCTCCGTTCCCGAGGGCTCAGGCCAGATCCGCTGACTCAATTCATGCAGACTGCATGGATTTTCCCCACTTTTCCCAGACTGGCCTCTTGGAATGCCGAAAGCGCTCTCCTATACTCGGGGCTACGTTCTTCGTTTCTGGGACCGGCGTCGACAGCCCCTGGCGCCGTGTGGGACAGCGTTCTCCGACCCGCCCGTCCAGCGAAGATCCGGAGTGAGGGAGCTTGTGAAGCAGGCTGAGGAAGCTCAGTTCGTGGATCTGATCGCATGTGAGCGCGACTGCCGCAACTGCAGCTATGCGGCCGCGCTTGACTGTGACGGCAACTGCGGCGTCTGCACCCATAACGGCTACTGTCCTTGTGTGAACCCCGTCGTCGCTCGGAGCAAGACAGCCCTTCGGCTGATTGAGCTCCGTCCGATCCTGCTCCAGGAAGTCCAGGTTCGCGCCTAGTGGACGTCGTGTCCCTGCGCGAGCTGGCAGAGCGGATCCGGGCGACCTCGGGGCGGCTTTGACCTCCCTGTCAAGGACGAACGCCTCGCAGATCTAGACGCGCGTGCAAGCGTGCCCGGCTTCTGGGACGACCAGCGCGCTGCCCAGAAGGTGCTCCGCGAGGCAGAGGCCCTGCGCGGGGAGGCAACCCTCTGGCGGGGCCTTGAGAAGCGCGCGGACGACTTGCTTGAGCTGCTGGCGCTTCTCGACGAGTCGCCTGACGCGGAGACCCAGACGGAAGTAGACCAAGAAGCAGACGCCCTCGCCGCCGAGTTTGAGCGCGAACGAACGCTGCTCCTCTTCTCAGGCGACTACGACACAAAGAACGCAGTGGTATCAATCAGCGCAGGCGCGGGCGGCACTGAGGCCACTGACTGGGCCGAGATGCTGCTTCGGATGTACCTGCGCTGGGCTGAGCGGCACAGGTTCCGCGCCCAGGTCCTGGACTCCACCGAAGGCGAGCAGGCAGGCATCAAGAGCGCCACGGTGGAGGTCACCGGGCGGTTCGCCTACGGCTGGCTGCGGCCCGAGCGCGGCGTCCACCGCCTGGTCCGCATCTCCCCGTACGACGGGCAGAAGCGACGACAGACCACGTTCGCCCTGATCGAGGTCATGCCCGAAGCCGACGAGGACGTCGAGATCGAGCTCAACTGGGACGAGATCCGTACGGACACCTTCCGCTCATCGGGCGCCGGGGGACAGCACGTCCAGAAGACAGAATCGGCAATCCGCCTCACGCACATCCCCACCGGGATCGTGGTCACCTGCCAGAACGAGCGCTCCGCAACCCAGAACAAGGAGCTCGCGATCCGCGTCCTCAAGTCGCGCCTGCTGGAGCTGCAGCTTGAGAAGCGCGAGGAGGAGCTGCGCAAGCTCCGCGGCGAGCACGTCACGGCAGGCTGGGGAAACCAGATCCGCTCGTATGTGCTCCACCCGTACCAGATGGTCAAAGACCTGCGGTCGGGGTACGAGACCTCCAACACGGGCGCCGTGCTGGACGGCGATCTGGACGCCTTTATGCAGGCCGAACTTGATCGCCTGGCGACGGGTCGGCCGCCGTCAGCCGACGACTCGGACGACTGACCTGCGCGACGGCGGGGTGTCTCCGGTGGTGCTAGCCTCGGCGGGCGACCGATGACCCAGACAGCGAGCGCCTACCCCACATTCATGGAGCGGCTGACAGGCCGGCGTGCCCCTGTGCGCACGAGCCGCGACGTGGTGGTCCTCCACGGCGTCACCAAGCGCTACCCAAACGGACGCGTGGCACTGCGCGACGTTGATCTTGTGGTGCCCGAGGGCGACTTTGTCTTCCTCGTTGGCCCGTCTGGCGCAGGCAAGTCCACCCTCATGCGCCTCCTCATCCGCGACGAGCTTGCAAGCAAGGGTCACGTTGTGGTGGACGGCAATGACCTGGGGCGTCTGCGCCGACGCGACGTGCCGCGGATCCGGCGCAAGATCGGCGTGGTCTTCCAGGACTTCAAGCTGCTGCCCCGCAAGACCGTGCGTGAGAACGTGGGGTTTGCGCTGGAGGTGACGGGGACGAAGCGGGCGCTCGTGGGACCTGCGGTGGACCGGGTGTTGGCGCTCGTTGGGCTGACGGCGCAGGCGGACCAGCTCCCCACGCAGCTCTCTGGCGGCGAGCAGCAGCGCACGGCGATCGCCCGCGCCCTCGTCCATGACCCGCGGCTGATCATCGCGGACGAGCCAACGGGCAACCTTGACCCGGTGATCAGCTGGGAGCTCATCCAACTCCTCCTGCGCATCAACGAGTTGGGCGTGACGATCCTGATGGCCACGCACGATGCCGAGGTGGTCACCTCCCTCCGGAAGCGCGTTGTGGCGCTTGAGGACGGGCGGGTCATCCGAGACGAGACCGGCGCCACCTACCACCAGGCGGACTAGACAATCATGTTCGCCTTCATTGGCTTCTCGCTCCGCCGGGCCTGGCAAGGGTTCTGGCGCAACGCGCTGATGAGCCTCGCGGCAACCCTCACGATGGTGCTGATGCTCCTGCTGCTGGCAGGCTTCTTCGTCCTCCAGAACGTGCTGGTGGCAAGCCTCTCCTTCGTCGAGCAGAAGGTGGAGGTGGTGGCCTACGTCCAGAACACCGCCACAGCGGATCAGGTGGACGCCCTCGTCAAGCACATTGGCGCGATGCCCGAGGTGGCCTCGGTGACCTTTGTGTCACGCGAAGAGGCGCTGGCCAAGTTCCGGGCGATGCAGACGGCGCAGGGCCGCGGCGACGTGACGGCAACCCTTGACACCAACCCGCTCTACGCCAGCCTGAACGTCAAGTTGCGCAGCCCGGGCGATCTGGACACCGTCACCAACGCGCTTGACGGGTCGCCGATCGTCCGCAACGTGCTCAACATCCAGGCGCTCGTTGAGCGTGTCACCACGGTCACCACGGTCATCCGCAACGCGGGAGCGGTGATCCTTGGGATTGTCGGGCTCATCGTGCTGTTCATCGTGGTCAACACCATCCGTCTGGCCGTGCTGGCGCGCGCGGAGGAGATTGAGATCATGCGCCTCGTCGGCGCGTCAGACGCGTTTATCCGCTGGCCATTCATCTTTGAGGGCGGTCTTGTGGGTCTGCTTGGCGCGCTCATCGCGATTGGGATCCTCGCCGCGGCCGCACAGCCCGCATCGGCTGCCATGGCTGGCTTCTTCAACGTGCTGCCGTTGGAACTGGGCCCGGTTGGCCGCGACACGGCAGCGCTTGTGCTTGGCACTGGGCTTGGCCTTGGCGTTGCCGGCTCGTGGCTGTCCGTCCGCACGTACCTGATCCGCTAGGCGCAGGCGATGGACGAGCAGCCGGACGAGCAGGCGACGGACGAGCAGCCGCACGAGCCCGAAGTGACGCACGTGGTGGAGCCGACCCCAGCGCCATCTGCGCGGGCAACCCGCCGCAGTCCGGGCGCCGTGCTTGTGTCGGGTGCGCTGGTCGCCGTGCTGGCCGGCACCGTGCTCTTCCTCTCGGGCTGGACGTTGGGGCGCCAGTCTGCCCTCACGCCCGGCACCCCGGTATCGGAGGCCGAAGCGTTCCAGCCCTTCTGGGACACGTACCGCGCGGTCACCGACCGCTATGCCGGCGGCACCGTGGACCGCAAGGTGCTCATCGACGGCGCCATCAAGGGGATGATCTCCGCCTTGGGTGACCCGTTCTCCATGTACCTGACGCCTGATGAGTACAAGGCGAGCCTCCAGGGCATCGCCGGAGAGTTCACAGGGATTGGCGCCACCATCGGCACCGTGGACGCCAAGGGCGCTAGCAACACGTGCACCACCCTGGGTGCTGACTGCCGTCTTGCGGTGATCAAGCCCATCCCGGGATCGCCCGCCGACAAGGCCGGGTTGGCGCCTGGCGACGTGATCACGGCCATTGACGGCGTGGTGCTTGACGGGCTCACCCAGGACGCGGCACTTGGCAAGATCCGCGGCACGAAGGACACACCCGTCCGCCTCACGATCGTGCGCGGCAGCGGGGCGCCCTATGTGCTGGAGATCGTCCGGGCAGTGATCATCCAGCCCGAGGTGGAGACAAAGTCTCTGGCGGGTGGGCAGGTGGGCTACATCAAGCTTGTGGGCTTCTCGGAGCACGCGGCCACGGACTTTGCCGCAGCCGTCAAGGCGAGTGTGGCCTCGGGTCAGAAACTCCTCGTGGTTGACCTGCGGGGCAACCTTGGCGGGTTTGTGACCGCGGCGCGGTCCATCGCAAGCCAGTTCCTCGCGGACGGCGTGGTGTTCTGGGAGCAGGACGCGCAGGGCAACCAGACCGAGGTGGACGCGCAGCCCGGCGGTGCCGCCACGGACCCGTCCATCAAGGTGGTGATCCTTGTGGATGGCAACACGGCGTCTGCGTCCGAGATTGTGGCCGGAGCGCTCCACGACCGGGGCCGCGCCATGCTGATCGGCACGAAGACCTACGGCAAGGGCACGGTCCAGCAGTGGACCCAACTGGAGGGCGACAGCGGCGGTTTCCGCCTCACCATCGCCCGCTGGCTCACACCCAACAAGGTCTGGATCCACAAACAGGGCATCGTCCCCGACATCTTTGTCACAAGCCCTCCCGCAAAGCCAGGCGACGATCCTGTCCTGGCCACGGGGCTCGCACAACTGGGCATCACGCCCTAGCCGACAGCACGCACAGATGCGCAATCGCGCTTGGGCCCATCTGGCCGCAGCCCTGGGTTCGGTCCTCCACGCGGACGCTCGCGATTTTGGGTGGTTGCGCTCCGCGCCACTTTCGGTTACGGTGCCCGAGAACGAAAGGAGGTGATGTGCAGTGATAGACGGTAGTCAGCGCTGCACCACCTCGGCGGAGATCGTCGCCTAGAGGCGGTCCCGGCCGGGTGGTCGGTAGCATTTGAACGCCGGTCCGGCAACGGGCCGGCGTTCGTGCGTCTGCGGACGTGCGTCGGCGGCACGTGCGTCGGCGGCATGGCGCCCGTGCGAAACTAGGCACCCAGCCGATCACGAGGAGTCAGTCCCATGGGCGAGACCATCGCCCAAAACCGAAGAGCCCGACATGAGTTCACCATCGAAGACACCTTCGAGGCGGGGATCATGCTGCGCGGCACCGAGATAAAGAGCGTCCGCGCCCACCATGTGAGCCTCGCGGATGCCTTCGCGCGCATTGAGCGCAACGAGGCGTGGATCATCGGCCTGCACATTGCGCCCTGGGGCGCCACCGATGTGCGCTTCAATCACGAGCCAAAGCGCACGCGCAAGCTGCTGCTGCACCGCGACGAGATTGACGAACTGCTGATCAAGACCAAGGCCAAGGGCCTCACGGTCGTGCCGCTTGAGATCTACATCAACGATCGCGGCCTGGCGAAGATCCGTCTTGGGCTGGCCAAGGGCAAGCAGACCTGGGACCGCCGGCACGAGATCGCAGAGCGCGACGCCAAGCGCGACATGGCCCGCCAAGTGGCGGACGCGAGGAAGCGCTGATGCGGCTCGCGCGGATGCTCCAGGCAGTGGACGTCCATGCGGCGGGGGAGCCCGGGCGCGTGGTCGTGGGCGGTGTGCTGGACGTGCCGGGCGCCACGATGTTTGAGAAGGCGCAGCACCTTGAGCGGCACGGTGACTGGCTCCGCAAGCTGATGCTCAACGAGCCGCGCGGCTACCCGGCACTGTGCGCCAACGTCATCCTGCCGCCCACCAACCCTGCGGCCGATGCCGGCTACGTGATCATGGAGCACGTGGAATACCCGGGCATGTCGGGCTCCAACACCATCTGCGTGGCCACGGCGCTGCTTGAGACGGGCATGCTGCCGATGACGGAGCCGGTCACCGACATCGTGCTGGAGGCGCCGGCAGGGCTGATCCGCGTGCGGGCAACGTGCGAGAACGGCAAGGTCACCGGCGTCACCTTCCGCAACGTGCCTGCCTTCGCCACGCATCTGGATGCGGTGGTGGAGGTGCCAAACCTAGGCACGGTCACAGTCGATGTCGCCTATGGCGGCATGTTTCACGTGATCGCAGACGCTGTGGCGCTGGGCTTCCGCATCACGCCCGATGAGGGCCGCGACATCACCCGCGTCACCGAGATGATCAAAGCGGCCGCGGCGGAGCAGCTGCCCGTGGTCCACCCGGAGCAGCCCGGGTTTGCCGGGATCACCATTGGCCAGGTGAGCGGCCCCCCGCACGACCCGCGCAACTCCTGGCGCAACGCCACCACTGTGAGCACCCGCACGTTCTCATGGGACAACCCGGCTACCTGGACGGGCGTGCTTGACCGCTCCCCGTGCGGCACCGGCACGTGCGCCAAGATGGCCGTGCTCCACGCCAAGGGCAAACTCAAGATTGGCGAGGCGTTCCGCCACGAAGGCATCGTGGACACCGTGTTCACCGGCCGGCTGGTCGGCGAGGCGCAGGTGGGCGAGCGCGCGGGCGTGATCCCGGAGATCACCGGCACGGGCTACATCTACGCGTTCAGCAACTACGTCGTGGACCCCACGGACCCGTTCCCCCAGGGCTTCACCGTGGGTGACATCTGGTAG
>CAIXZV010000437.1 GCA_903924005.1 uncultured Chloroflexota bacterium
GCGCGGCGGCGGCGGCCCAGGCGGCGCCGAACCCGCGCCGAACGGACGCAGGCAAGGCTCAGCCCAGCGGGCGCGCCTGCGTTGGCGGCGTTGTGGTGAACAGGGCCCGCGGCGGCGCGGCAGGCTCCGGCGCAAGGAGCCCCAGCGACGGTGACGGCGTGGACGCGTGCGTCGCGGCCGAGCCCCGCACCGCGGCACCCCGCCGCGCAGAACCCTGCGACGCAGACCCCTGCGACGCTCCGCCCAACACCTCGCCCAGGCGCTCAAGCGAGTCAAGCGTGCCCGCCGGCAGGAAATCGTCAATGAAGGGATACGCCGCCTTCATCCCCGCGGCCAGCGGCTGATACCCGGGCGTCGAAGCCAACGGGTTCAGCCACACAAGCCTGTGGCAGTTGCGGCGCAGGCGCGCGGTTTCGGCGGCCACAAGGGCGGGATCGCCGCGGTCCCAGCCATCGGACACCACAATCACAATCCCCGACGTCCGCAGCGTCCGGCGCGCCCACTGGTGGTTGAACTGGCGGAAGGACTCCCCTATCCGCGTGCCGCCCGCCCAGTCATTCACAGACTCCGCAACGCGCGCGAGCGCGCGATCCCTATCTCGATCCTTCATCAGCCGCGTCACCCGTGTGAGCCGCGTGCCAAAGACAAAGGACTCCGTGCGGACCTGGTTCTCGCGGGCCAGCGCCTGGACAAAGCGCAGCAGCAGACGCGAGTGGCGCTCCATGGAGCCGCTGATATCGCACAGCACCACCAGTTGGCGGGGCTCCTTGATGGGCCGGCGCCAGACCCAGTTGATCAGCTCGCCCGTGGCCAGGTTCTGGCGAAACATCGCCCGGGGCGCCAATCGGCGGCCGTGCGGGTGCAGCTCCTGACGGCGCGTCCTGCGGCGCTCAAGCTTTGGCCGAAGCAGGTCCACAAACCGCTCCGCGTCGCGCAGCTCCGATGCCGTCATCCGGTCAAAGTCCCGGTGGCGCATCGTCTCGCCCTTGGAGTACGCGTCCGGGGGGACGTCGTCGGCGTCAATCTCGGAGCCTTCGGCCGAGTCATCGGCTGCCTGCGAGGCAAGCCGCGCAAGCTCCGCCAGCGTCTCCATCCCGGCATCGCCACCCTCCTCGGCCGGGGCGGCCTGGCCTGCGCCGTCGTCATCGGCATCGGCGGCACCATCGGGCGGCTCCGGCATCCCCTCGGGCAGCTTGCGCCCGCGCCGACGCCAGAAGGAGTTGAAGACCCGGTCATACACCTCGCGGTCGTCCCGGCGGCGGACAAACACCGCGGCCCCCGCGTCGCGCAGCAGATCGCGCTGGCCCAGGTCAATCAGACCCATGGCGCGCGCAAAGTCGATGGCGGCGCCCAGATCCACCACCAGCCCGGCCCGCCGAAGGGCGCGCCCAAAGCCCACGGCCTCGGCCAGGAGGCGCCGACCGTCAATCAGCTCCCCCGTGGGCGAGCGCAGGATGGGCGGGTGCAGGACCGGGGCGTTCACCCGCACAGCGTAGCCGACAGGGCGGCACCCTTGACCAGGATTGGATACCTGCAGATAATCGGGATCAGATACCACAATCAGTATCCGATTATCCGAGACGACCCCATGCGCAGCTTCGCAAACCTCGAGCGGACGTTCGGGTCCCAGCCGCTACGTCTCGGCGTGCGTCTTGCGCGAATCGATGTCGGTCGCGGCCGCGAGGGCACGTACCTGGACCAGCTTCCGCAACTCCTCGACGCGTTGGCCGAGACCACCCGCGTGGAGTCCATCACCGCGTCCAGCGCGATTGAGGGGGTTGTCGTCGAGGCGGGCCGCATCGCGGGACTCGTGACAGAAGGGGCGGGGCCGCGACGCTTCCGCAACCGCAACGAGCGTGAGTTTGCCGGGTACCGGGACGCGATGGACGAGATCTCGCGGGCAACCGATGGCGAGGCGCTGTCAGTGCCGTACGTGCTGCACCTCCATCGGCTGCTCTTCGGGCATACCGACGGCGGCGGCGGGCGGCTCAAAACCGAGCAGAACC
Source organism: uncultured Chloroflexota bacterium (assembly GCA_903924005.1). GTDB lineage: Bacteria > Chloroflexota > Limnocylindria > Limnocylindrales > CSP1-4 > CAIXZV01. The sequence continues at coordinate 2,007 of CAIXZV010000437.1, forward strand.
TCATCGTGTCGTACGAGCGGGGCCATCGCGAGGTTCTCTTCACCCCGCCGTCACCCATGGAGACGGAGTTCCTTCTCCCCGAACTGTTCGACCGGTACCAGCAGGCTGTTGCCGACCAGACCGCCCACCCGATCCTGCTGATCGGCGCGCTTGTGCTCGACTTCCTGGCGATCCATCCGGTCGCGGACGGGAACGGGCGGCTTGCGCGCCTGATCACCACGCACGCCCTGCTGCAGCGGGGCTACTCGGTGTCGCGCTATGTGAGCATCGAGCAGCGGATGTTCGAAACCAAGGACGCCTACTACGACGCGATCTACGCCTCCCAGCGCCGTTGGCACGAGGGTGACCACGATGTGTGGCCGTGGATCAGCTATCTCGTCGACGTCATCGCCGCCGGCTATGACGACTTCGAGGCACGCGTCGCGGCGCGGCGGAACCTCGTGGCAGGGTCCAAGCAGGATCAGGTCCGCACCTACATCCTTGACCATGCCCCAGCCGAGTTCCGGTTCCGTGATATCCGCGCGGCGCTGCCGGGGATCAGCGATCCGACGATCAAGCGGGTGCTGGCGGACCTGCGGCTCGATCGGGCGATTGAACTGATCGATGAGAGGGCGAGTGGCCGGCTGTCCGCGTGGAGAAGGCGAGCAGGAGGGTAGCCGACGGCCGGCTGCGCCTGCGGAGGCCTACGGCCGGACGGCGAGTTGGAGCATGCCCGCGAACAGGCGCACGGTGAGCGCGTGATCGCCGGCCATTGAGGAGTGCGCGGCCTGGGCGTACATCAGGTCTGCCGGACGCGGCTTGATGGTGACGAAGGCGGGCAGGCCGTAGCGAAGCGCCACGAAGTTCGCCCAGCACC
>CAIXZV010000438.1 GCA_903924005.1 uncultured Chloroflexota bacterium
CTTGTCGTCGATGTCGGTGAGGTTCATCACCCAGGTCACACGCAGCCCGCGATAACGCAGGTAGCGGACAAGCAGGTCGGCAAAGAGGAACGAGCGGAAGTTGCCGATGTGGGCGGGCCCGTACACGGTGGGGCCGCAGCTGTAGATCCGGACGTGGCCGGTCTCGCGGGGCTCAAGCGGGCGGACGTCGCCGGTCAGCGTGTCCTGGAAGCGAGTGGTCATGCTGTGAGCTCCAGAGTGGCCACCGCGCGGGCGGCCATCGATCGACCGGCACCTTCGTCGCCAGCCAGGTTGCCGCTGGACGCCTTGACGTTCACGGCGTCTGCGGGGAGGCCCAGGAGACGGGCGATGGCGTCACGCATGGCGTCAAGGCGCGAGCCAAGCTTTGGGCGGGCGCCGATGATGACGACATCCGCCGATGCTGGACGCAAGCCGTTTGCGGCAAGCCGCGCCACCACCTCGCGCAGGAGGTCTTCGCTGGCCACGCCGAGGGGCGTCCGGGCGTCCGAAGGGAACAGGCGGCCGAGATCGCCCAGACCTGCGGCACCGAGGAGCGCATCGGCCACGGCGTGGAGCGCAACATCGCCGTCCGAGTGGCCGGCCAGACGCGGCGCACCGGCGATTTCCACTCCGCCAAGCCGCAGCCCAGAGCCGGGCCCAAACGGGTGGCTGTCGTGGCCGAAGCCAACGCGGGCGCGCGCGGGCGCAAGCGCCTGCTCCACGCGGAGAAGGTCGTCGGGCAGCGTCACCTTGAGGTTCGCGGGTTCGCCGGGGATTGCATGGACCGGAATGGTACAGGCCTCAAGGACGGCGGCCTCATCGGTGAACTGGCGCTCACCGTCGGGCGGGAAGGCTGCCCATGCCTGCTCCAGCAGACTTCGCCGGGCGCCCTGCGGGGTCTGGGCCGTAGCGAGCGAAGACCGATCGACGGTCTCGAGCACCACTCCCTGCCCCACACGCTTGATGGTCTCGGAAACAGAGAGGACCGGGATTGCGGCGCCATAGCGCGCCACTGCTTCGGCAACGGCGCTGACAAGTGCGGGGGACACGAGCGGGCGAGCGCCATCGTGGACAAGCACTGGGCGGTCTGTCCCGGCGGGATCAAGGGCGGCCAGCTTCCGGACGCCCGCGGCCACAGAGGCCTGTCTGGTGGCGCCGCCGGCGGTCACCGCCGTCACCGAATATGGGAGCCAGGCCGCACCTGCCAGCGCCGCCACGCGCTCCGGGGCTGTCACCACAACGACGCGGTCGACGGCGGGCGATGCAGCAATCGCATCGATGGTCCAGGCGAGCAGCGGCCGGCCACCCACGGGAGCAAGGACTTTGTCGACGCCCCCCATCCGGCGGGACGTGCCGGCAGCGACAATCACGGCATCGGCAATTGGCCGGCCGGCTGGGCCTGCAGCCACCTCAGCCGGCACGCGGCTGGGCGAAGATCATCCGCCCGGCCACGGTCTGGAGCACGCGGGTGACCGTCACATCCACGTCGCGGTCCACAAGGCGCGCGCCATTCTCGATGACCACCATCGTGCCGTCGTCAAGGAAGCCCACGCCCTGGCCCTGCTCCTTGCCCTCGGAGGTGACCTTGACCCGCAGCTCCTCGCCGGGGAGCAAGGCAGGCTTTACGGCATTGGCCAGCGAGTTCACGTTCATCACCCGGACGCCCTGCAATTCGGCAACCCGGTTGAGGTTGAAATCGTTGGTGAGGATCAGGCGGCTTCGGCGGCGCGCCATGTACACAAGCTTCGCGTCCACTTCGGCGATCGTGGGCGCCTCGTCGTCCACGATCTCCACGGTGTTGCGGTCGCCCTTCTGGATGCGGGTCAGGATCTCGAGGCCGCGCCGTCCTCGGTTGCGCCGCACGGTGTCAGACGAGTCCGCGATGTGCTGCATCTCCTCGATGACAAACCGCCCCACCACCAGGGTGCCCACGATGAAGCCGGACTCGATGATGTCTGCGATCCGGCCATCGATCAGAACGCTCGTGTCCACGACGATCTGGGGGACACCCTCGCGCAGCGACGGATCGGCGACCGGCTTGCGGACCACGCCGATGTTCTGGGCTGCCGCCATCAGGTCCATCCGCTTGGCAACCGTCAGACCCATCGTGCCAAGACCCATAAACAGCGAGATGCCCACCGGCAGCCACGTGCCCATGGGCCCATCGAGGTGCGCCAGCGGCAGTCCCAGCAGGAGACCCAGCAGGAGGCCGATAAACAGGCCCAGGATCGATGCCACAAACTCGGTTGTGGACATCTGCTGAACCTGCGAGATCAGCCACATCGCGGGCACAGTTGTCATGTAGGGCAGCGTCGCAAAGCCAACGATCAGCCAGGCAAGTGTCCACGCGGTCAGGATGGCAGCTGCGTACGGCACACCGGTGAACAGCCCGCCGCCGGCCGTGGAGAGTCCGAGGCCAACAAAGGCGCCGAGGGCGGCCCCGAGCAGTCGGATTGTCCTGGTCACGTGCGTCCTTCTCGTGCGGCTGCCGACGCGAGGCGCACGCGCGCGTTGCGAGCGCGGTCGGCCAGTGGCTCGAGCCTAACACGCAGCGACGTCGGCGGCACCCCCTCAGCCACGTGTGGCCCCATGGCCTGTCTGCCCGTCCGCGAGGGCCAACTTGACGGCATCGGCGAGCGACCCCGTCGTCAGAACCTCCACGCCTGGCACCACGACGGGCTCGCGCCCACCGGCCCGCGGCACGATGGCGCGGTTGAAGCCCAGCCGCGCGGCCTCGCGCAGGCGGCGCTCCAGCCCGCCGACGGCGCGAAGTTCGCCCAGCAGCCCCACCTCACCAATGGCAACGGTGCCCGGGCGGACGGGCCGATCCCGAAGCGATGACGCCAGGGCCAGCGCAAGCGGCAGATCAAGCCCGGGCTCGGCCACGTCAAGCCCGCCCGCCAAGTTGGCGTACACGTCGTGACCCGCCAGACCAATCCCGGCGCGGCGGCCAAGCACGGCCACCAGGAGCGCGAGGCGATTGGGATCGACGCCGGATGCCGTTCGCCGAGGGGAAGGGGCACCGGTTGGCGCCACCAGCGCCTGCACCTCCACAAGGAGCGGCCTCGAGCCCTCAAGCACCGGAGCAACCACGC
>CAIXZV010000439.1 GCA_903924005.1 uncultured Chloroflexota bacterium
CTCGTCGAGCAGGCGGGGCACCGCGCCGCCCAGGACCAGCTGGGGCGAGACCGCGAACGCCTGGCGCGCATCGGCGTGGTCGACCCGCACCTCGCTGGCAGCCGCCCGCCGGGCGGTTTCCGTCTTGCCGCTCGCCTTCGGCCCCTCGATAACGACGGCACCGACCGCCTCGAGTGACGCGGCCAGCTCGGCGTCAACGACACGCGGCCGATACTCCATGGGGTCCTCCTGAGGGTTGGCAGTCTGGGCCAAGGCCGTCTCTGCGTCAAGTATCAGGCAGTGAAATGCAACATCACCAGACTGTGTTTCGCAACGACTTGGGGCCGCCTCGTGCAATCACCGGAACCCGCAGCGTCGAGGTGCGTGTCTTCGATGCCCGGAGAGCGTCAACCAGCGCGTCGACGCCCACGATCACGAAGGTTGGCAGCGCACGTTCGAATCCCTCCGGGCGCGCCATTGTCTTGAGTCGCGACATAACAGCCAGCGCCAGCGCCAGTTCGGGGCCGGCGCCGGCGACTGATCCCGCGAGGGGTCCACCCCTTTGTGCCCAGTTGGCCACTCGTCGCTGGTGGGGTCGCACGCCCCGGCGCGCATACTCGTGGCTGGAAGCCCCGCAAACTCGTGGTCAGAATCGTCCCAGACTCGTGGTTGTGCAGTTGACTTCAGACATCTTGCAGCCGACCATGAGCGCATGCCATACAGACCGAGGATCGTCGACGCAGAGTTGATGATTGCCCTTCGCAGCGCCGGGGCCGTGTTGGTCGAGGGCGCCAAGGCGTCGGGCAAGACCGAGACAGCCCGCCAGGTGGCCAGGAGCGAGGTACTCCTAGACGTCGACGAACAGGCCCGGATTGCTGCATCGCTCAACCCAGGAGCCATTCTCGCCGGCGACGAGCCGAGACTCATCGACGAGTGGCAGCGGGAGCAGCGGATCTGGGACCACGTCCGACGTGCCGTCGACGAACGCGGCGGACCCGGCCACTTCATCCTGACAGGGTCGTCGCGGCCGCAGGACGACGGCACTCGGCATGTCGGTGCCGGCCGGTTCATCCGGCTGCTCATGCGTCCGATGACCCTCGCCGAGATGGGGCAGTCTTCTGGCGACATTTCGCTGCAAGACCTCATGACCGGCGGCGCTCCGAACGCCTCCGACACCAAGAGGAAGATCGGGGAGATCGCTGAGTTCGTCTGTACGGGCGGCTGGCCGAACCTCCTTGATGCCGACCCAGCCGAGGCCCAGCGCCTGCTCCGCAGCTACGTCGGCGAAGTGGCGAGGGTCGAGGTCCAGCGCGTCGACGGCATCCGTCGCGATCCGCGGGCGGTTGCCCGACTGCTGCGATCACTCGCGAGAAACGTGGGCAACCCGACATCGACTAAGGCTCTCGCGAGGGACATGAACGGCGCCGACGGCGAGGCCGACTGGCACACCGTGCACGCGTACCTCGACGTCCTGGCGCGACTGCACGTCACCGAAGACATGCCCGCCTGGTCGCCGACGCTCCAGTCGAACGTCCGACTGCGCACCAGCGAGGTGCGCTACTTCGTCGATCCGTCACTGGCCGTGGCAGCCCTCCGTGCAGACCCAGCGCGCCTCCAGCGCGACTGGCGGTGGTTCGGCTTCCTGTTCGAGAACCTTGTCATCCGAGACCTGCGCGTGTATGCCCAGTCGTTCGACGCCCAGGTCTTCGCCTACCGCGACGAGACGGGCCTCGAGGCCGACGCGATCGTCGAGTTCCCAGATGGCCGGTGGGGTGCGTTCGAGGTGAAGCTCGGAACCGGGGAGCAGATTGAGGAGGCCGCGCACAGCCTGCTGCGCGTCAGGGACCGCGTCAGCCCGAGCATTGCGGGCGCTCCTGCGGTGCTTGGCGTGATTGTCCCAGCCGGGTATGGCTACGTGCGATCTGACGGGGTCGGCGTGATCCCGATCACCGCACTCGTGCCGTAGGGCGAGCCTCGCCACTGTCTACGCCGCCCGAAGCGCCTCCATCAACTTCGCGACGCCCTCGATCACGAAGGTTGGTGGAGTGCGCTCGGATCCCTCCGGGCGCGCCAACGGTCCCCAGCGGTACTGCTGCGGGCACCCCCCGCGCGCTTGACGTGATGGTGCGCAAGGTGATCGCGATCTTGGAGCTTCCAGACGTGCTCCTGATCGTGCTGGGGACCCGGCTCCTCCTCCCCAGAGACACCAGCAGCGACCTTCGCGAAACGGTACTGTCGAGACTCACGAAACAGTAACGTAACAACTCACGCAATGGTGCGTCTACGCCCGTTCGCCATTAGCGACGGGTTGCGGGAGGTGACGTGCGCGAGTATCTGCGCAGGGTGGTCGACACCGAACTCGACCTGCACATGGCAGGAGCGGGGGCGATCTCCATCGAAGGTCCGCGCGGAGTTGGCAAGACGCGCACCGCAACGCAACGATCTGCGACGATCCTCGACCTCGCGGATCGCGCCACGCGCATCGCGGTCGAAGCCGACCCGTCGTTGGTTCTAGCTGGCCCTTACCCCGTCCTCGTTGACGAGTGGCAGCTGGTCCCAGACGTCTGGGACACGATCAGGACCGCGGTCGATCGCTCGCACGGGGAGCCGGGACGCTTCATCCTGACTGGCTCCGCCCTCCCCAGGCAGGAGCCGGCCCACCCCGGGACTGGCCGCATACTGTCGATCCGGATGCGTCCGATGTCGCTCCCGGAACGAGGCGTCACGACGCCGACCGTCAGCCTCGCAGGGCTGCTGGCGGGCACCCGATCACTCCTGTCAGGCGAGACCGGTCTTCGCGCTGCCGACTACGCCCACGAGATCGTGGCCTCCGGACTCCCAGGCATCCGCGGCGTGCCCGAGCGGACCGCTCGAGCGCAGCTTGACACCCACATCTCGCGCGTCATCGACCGCGACTACACCGAGCTCGGCGGCGAGCGGCTCCGCAATCCGGTCGCGCTCCGCCGCTGGCTGGCGTCATATGCGGCCGGCGTGTCCACGACCTCGTCGCTTGAGACCATCCGCGATGGCGCGGCAGGCACGCAAGGCCAAAGCCCCAGCCGGGCGACTGTCCAGCGCTATCTCGACGTCCTGGAGCGCCTGTGGCTGATTGAGCCGGTCCCGGGCTGGACGCCGTCCAGTCCCAGCTTCGCGCGGCTCACGGCAGCACCGAAGCACCAACTGACCGATCCAGCGTTCGCCGCAAGGCTGCTCGGGGTGGGCGCCGGAGCGATGCTGGCAAGCGCGCCCTCGCCTGCGGGCCTCCGTCATCCGGAAATGCTGCTGGGAGCCCTGTTCGAGTCGCTCGTCACGCTCAGCGTGCGCACCTTTGCCCAGTCAGCTGAGGCACGCGTGTTCCACTACCGAACGCAGCGCGGTGAGCGTGAGGTTGACCTGATCGTCGAACGTGACGACCAGCGCTTCATCGCCATCGAGGTGAAGTCGGCGCAAACGGTGTCCGATGACGACGGCAAGCACCTGCGCCGGCTCCGGGAGCAGGCCGGCGACGCGATGCTGGACTCGATCATCGTCTCGACGGGTCCGTTCGCCTATCGCCGCAAGGACGGGATCGGGGTCGTGCCTCTCGGCTTGCTCGGCGAGTAGACCCGGGCAGCTCTCGGCCTCGCAACGTGCGTGATAAGGGCCGTGCGCCACTGTCTACGCAGCCCGTAGCCTCGCGACCAGCACCTCCACACCCTCGATGACGATGGTTGGCAGCGTGTGTTCGAATCCCTCCGGGCGCGCCATTCTCCTGAGTCGCGACATAGGCGACACATGCGTCGCGACATTGGCGACCACGCGGCTACTTAGCGCGGACTCGCAGTCCTCAGGCCAAGTAGGCCGGCTGCCGTGACCATCCGGTCGTCGTACGTCAGGATGACGTCCAGATCGTCCCCCACCGCCAGGGCGGTTGCTAGGTGAATGGCGTCGAGCGTGCGCAGGACGCGCGGCTCCATGGTGCCTGCGGCGTCGAGGATTCGGTCATCGATCGCGATGAGATCCACGCGACGCAATCCCTCGCGCACAACTGCCAAGGCATCCGGCCCAAGGTGCCGGACGGCGCGGAACGCTTCGGCGCGCAGCAGGGCCGACGAGACGCGGCGTGCGCTGCTGGCGGCGAGGACAGCCCTGAGCGCCTCGGACTCGGCCTCCTCCACCACGACTTTGACAAACGCCGAGCTGTCCAGGTAGAGCGCGCTCACTCCGCGCGACCCTCATCGACAAGTCTGGACGGCATCGCCGCGTCCGGCGCAAGGGGTATCGGCGACAGGGCCAGCAGATCGCCCTCCGCTCGCCGAAGCAGGCCTTCACGCTCCAGGCGGGCGAGGCCGGTTGGCATCGTGCGCAGCAGGACCGCGACCAGACGGCCCCGATCGGTCACCTCGACCGTCTCCCCCGCGGCAACCCGACGCAGGATGGCGCTCGCGTCCCGACGCAACTCACGGACTCCGACTCGTTCCATGTGCGACATTGTTGCACAATCGCGCCGCTACTCGGCTTGCCTTCCTGCCGAGCCTGCTAGCGCGCACCCTCAGGGCGTTGCGTTGCGCTCCGCGGGTCCGACCGACGCGAGGCGGGCTTCCTGACCCAGAAACGATCCAAGCGCCCTCACCGCACTGCCAAGGCCATCGATCGGCACCGTGCAGGCGGGGTCAAACAGTCCGGGAGCCACGGTGACCTCGCGGGCGCGGTTCGTCCGGCTCCACGTGCCAACCACCTCGCCGTCAACGACGACTGTCGGCCGGAACACCCCGTTGCCACCGGGGACGATGCGGTTGGCATGTTCCGGCGCCAGGACCGCCGAGCGATCGCCGTAGCCGAGCAGGTACTCGTCGAAGCCCGGCAGCAGGAGCACCTGCGCCATTGCCGGCCGCGTGCCCCCGGCCGTGCGCTCGAGGACCTCCGGGTCAAGATGCTGGGCCGTGCCGCCGATCTCGATGGTGGCGAGCGCTCCGCCGCAGATGGCCCGTCCCCGTCGCGCTTCGCCAAGGGGGATGCCCGCCCACCGGGCGAGGTCCGCATCGCTCGCGGGCCCGTGGGATTGCAGGTAGCGGAGGGCGAGCCGGCCGAGGGCCTCGTCGCGGTGAAGCGCAGGCGGGATCGGAACCCATTCCTCGAGCAGCGCGAACGTCTGGCCCCGCCCGTGCGTGGAGCCCATGACCAGCGTCCCCGAGAGCGCGAGGTGAAACAGCAGGTGGTAGCCCCGCTGCCCGTCGGTGGCAACCCCGGCCGCGCGGATGCCGGCCAGGACGTCGTCGCGGGGCAGGGCGCGCCCCCCGGCAAGCGCCCCTCGCACAGCCGCATCGGCGCGCTGCAAGTCTGCGGGCGTGATCCCGAGCGCACGTCGACGGGACGTCGTGGCGCTGATCTGGCGCGGACCCGTCAGCGAGAGGAGCCAGGCGAGGTCCTCGGCGGCGACGAGGTGCAGCGTGCCACGCAATGGCCAGGAGCGGACGACCAATCCCGCATCGAGCGCGGAATCCACCGCAGCCTCCGTGGAGCCGTATGTGCGCAGAGCGAGCGACCATTTCGCGCCGGGAAGGTCCTGTGCCTGGACGGCCAGCATCCAGCGGGCGGCGTCCACGGGTGACGCCAATCGAGTGGCGCCGAGGTGATGGGACGCGAGTCGCATCGCTGCAATCCGGTTGCGGTCCGAGCGCGGTGCGGGCGTTGCCATCGCACAAGTATCCCCCTCCGGACGGGCTGGCGGCCCCGGTGCCACCTGCTTCCCTGAGCGACGGCACGGATCACCGGTCAGCGGACGGGCCGACGAAGGGCAGTACGAACGCTGCAGGATCCGCCGAGTAAAACGCCCGCTCGACCTGCTCGACGATGACAGTGTCGAAGTGCCCAAGCTCGGCTGCGATCTCTGGGTGCGCCTTGATGTCCTGCCCGTGCACCCACGTGCTTGAGGCGAAGAACGGCGTGATCAAGTTGCGCTGGATATCGAAGAAGCTGTCGTAGATCACCAGCGTGCGGCCCGGGATGAGCGTGTCCGAGCCCGATGACCTGTACTCGAGAACCGCCTTCGATGCACTGAGTTTCTCGCGGATCGGGATGGTCCGCTCCTCAACGGAGGTCCCGGGGCGCACGAGATAACGCGTCATCGCCTCGGTGCGAGACAAGCCAAGCAGGCTTGTAAGGTCCAGGACGCGGAGCGTGGTTCCGTTTTTCTGCACATCGACGTCGCGCCAGATGCCCATCTGGAGCGACTCAACCAGGGCCTTGACCACGGGCAGGGCGCCTTCCGGCTTCCAGTGCGAATCCTGGGGGAAGTAGACGGGGTCACCGGCCGCGGCTGCATCCCGGGCTGCCGCCACCGGCCCCCAGGCGTCCACAGCCCAGGGGCGACTCGCGATCCCGGCGCGCATGGCCGGTCGCTGCGTGTCCGTGCACGTTGATCCGGGCGGTGAGACGTTCCTGGCCATCTCCGGATAGATGGTCCGCTTGTCCGGCGTGATGACGAGGCGCAACTGCTGACCGTTGGCAGCGAGAGCAGCCTGGACCGCGTCCAGCGAAGCGAGTTGGTCCTTGGCGCTCCTGCGGCAGCTCTTGGGTGTATCGGCGCGAAGGAAGAGCCAGCGCTCCATGCCAACAAGCACGGCAGGGTTGGTTGAGCGGCCAAGAAGGTCGAAGAACACCGTCGCCCGCGCTGCGACGGCAGGTGGCTTCACCACGAGGTTGTCGGCCAGATACCGGTTGACCAACCCGTACCAGGCTGGATCGCCAAGGTTCTCAACGGTCATCGTTGGCGCCGCCACCAGCGTGCGGTTCTCCGTGGCGGCTGGGCGGGCGCCCGAGAGAAACAGCAGGCCCGGGATGGCTAGGCCGATGACGAACGCAACCCCCACCAGACCGTCGAACACGCGCCGACGGGGGCCTGAAACCACGCCCCTGGTGCTGGCCGGCCCGGCAGAGGCCGTGGACTCCGCCCGCAGAGGGCTCGGATCACGCAGTTCAGTCATCAGGAGTTCAACGCTAGAACTGGAAGTAGAGGAACGGGCTGAAGCCGCTGGCGAGCACGAGGACCAGCGACGCCGGGAGAACCAGTCCCACCATCGCCAAGCGGAGCGCCCAGCCAGCCGGCGTCCGCGGAACCTCGAGTCGATCGCCCGTCACCCACGTCCTGGGAATGAGCACCGAACAGATCCCGAAGATGAGCAGGAAGACGGTCATTGGATCCAGTGTCGCGGCAACGGCGCCCGGCAGGGCCAGACCGGGTCGCAGGAGCGCCCGCATGAAGCCGAGGGCATAGCCGAGGCTCGGGGAGCGGAAGAGGATCCATCCAAAGAGCACGAGGGCGATGGTCCGGGCCTGACCCAGCAGGTCGCGACGAGGCGGCTGGCTCCGCCCGATCCCAGCGATCCGCTCTGCCAGTAGCAGCGCGCCGTGGTAAGCGCCCCAGAGGACGAAGGTCCACTGCGCCCCATGCCACAGGCCGGTCACCAAGAACACAATGATGAGGTTCCGGTACATCTGGAAGGCCGTTCCCCGATTGCCGCCAAGGGATATGTACAAATAGTCGCGGAACCAGCGCGAGAGTGACATGTGCCAGCGCCGCCAGAACTCGGTCACCGAACGCGACGAATACGGCCGGTCGAAGTTCTCGGGCAGGCGGATTCCAAACATCTGGGCGATCCCGAGGGCCATGTCGGAATACCCGCTGAAGTCGAAGTAGAGCTGCACCGCGTAGGCGATGACACCCAGCGCGGCCACCCCTGTGGTCAGCTGCCCCGGGGACGTTGCGAAGACGGCATGGACAACCGGGGCGATCTGGTCCGCAATCAGGACCTTCTTGCCCAGGCCGAGCGAGAAGCGGTAGACACCGGCTGCGAACGCGGCGGACGTCTCACGCCGGGAGACCAGTTGGTCGCGGATCTCGTGGAAGCGCACGATTGGCCCGGCGACCAGCTGCGGGAAGAAGGTGATGTAGAGCGCGAAGTCCACACGCGAGGCGAGATGGCGCGCGGTGCCCC
>CAIXZV010000440.1 GCA_903924005.1 uncultured Chloroflexota bacterium
GATCATTGACCCCGCGCTGCCGGTTTCACTCCTCGTCGGTCTTGGGTGCACCGCCGTCTACGTGTTCTTCCGTGGCAACGCCGGGAGCAGGCTGCCGCTGATCTACCTTGCAGCGGTCCTGGGTGCGTGGAGCGGGGCCTGGATTGGCGCCAAGGTTGGCATCCGCTTCCTCGCCCTCGGGGACTTCCCAATCCTGCCGGCCGTGGCGACCGCCGCCCTCGGCATCGGCATCGTCGCCATCCTCGCCACGCTTGGCCCATCGGGCCGGGAGCCGAGACCGTGAACGCCGAAGAGCCGGACGTCACCACGCCTGTGGTCCGTGCCGTTGGACCGCGACCGCTTGGAGGGCTGGCTGATCTCGCAGACCTGCTCGGCGGCGAGTCCGCCGGTTCCCGCAGGTTCCTCACCGGGCTGATCGCTGGGGCCGTCGTTGGCGCAATCGTCGCCGGTGGCTCTCTTGTGCGCCGCCGTCGCAAGAGGAGCGACAAGGCCTAACCGAAGGGCGCTGCGCGCCAACTGTCCCGCGGAGCCCTCAGGGGGCCGGCGAGGCCAGGTTCGCCGTGTACCACGCGTCGATGATGGCGCGCGCACCGGGTTCATCCTTTGCATAGACGATGAGGCTCAGCCGATTGGCGGTCCAGGCCATCATCGTGAGCCCGCTGACAGCCATGATCCGGCCCTCGCCGCCATGGATGGTTGTCGGCGTCGCCGTCTGTCCACCGTCTGCCAGCCCCTTGTCGAAGCCCTTCCAGTAGTCGCTGCCGCTGTCGATGGCCGCGATGACCAGGTAGCCCGCGGGCTTGCCTGACGCGTCTACCTCGCGGACCTCGACCCGCACAGTTGCGGCGGGCTTCTCGAATGCCTTCATCATCTCCGGCGGGGCGGTTGTCAGCGTGTAGGGCGCGCTGATCTGCAGCGCCCCCGCCGGATCGGCGGGGACTGCCTTGACGGCGACGGCCGATCCGGCGATGGAGATCAGCGCGAACACGGCCGGCACAGCCGCGGCAACCCACCGGGCGGTGACCAGGCGCCGTGGGCCCAGCACCTTGCGCAGGATGACGTAGGCGATGGCCGCAAGCAGCAGCGTGCCGAGAACTGTGCCGATGAGTCCGCCTGCGGCGTAGGCGCTGCTGCTCACGGCGGAACCGGCGGTGCGGATCTGCCAGGAGACGAGCGAGCAGCCGATCGCCAGCAGGATCAGCACGAACGTGAGCAGGCTGCTGCGGGTGCTGGGCTGCTGGGCGGGTGGCTGTGCGGGAACCCATCCCGACACCCATGGCGCACCGGCGCCGTTATAGCCAGCGGCGTCCGCCATGACTGGCGGCGGCGTGTACGCGGGCGGGGGAGGGGGCAGCGACGACCCGGCCCCGACATCCGGGTTTGGGCCAGCGGCAATCTCGTCCGGTGTCTGCTCGTCCTCGGTCATCGGGTGCCCCTCGTCATACCTGCCCGTGAATACACGCACTGTAGTCCGCGCGGCCGCGTCCGTGTTGGCCGCGCGCGCCGTTGGGTACCATTGCGTTGATGTCCACACCTGACCCGACCCCCAACGCCATCCCGTACCTGACCGCTGCCGAGATCCGAGCCCGCTTTGTCGCGTACTTCGCGGAGCGCGGCCACACGGTGGTGCCAAGCGCAAGCCTCGTGCCCGCGGGCGACCAGACGCTGCTCTTCACCAACTCGGGCATGGTCCAGTTCAAGGACGCCCTCACCGGGGTGGAGAAGCGCGACTACGTCCGCGCCGTGGACTACCAGCGTGTCCTGCGGGTGGCCGGCAAGCACAACGACTTTGAGGAAGTGGGTCGCACACCGCGCCACCACACCTTCTTCGAGATGCTGGGCAACTGGAGCTTTGGCGACTACTTCAAGCGTGACGCCATCCACTGGGCGTGGGACTTCCTCACGAAGGATCTGCAGATCCCCGCGGACCGGCTGGCGGCCACCGTCTACTCCACGGACGATTTCGCCCATGCCGTCTGGAAGGACGAGATTGGCCTGCCGCCGGAGCGCCTCGTTCGCTGGGGAGACTTCCCGGCGGGCGACGAGGCCAACTGGTGGCGGATGGGCGACGTTGGCCCGTGCGGCCCCTGTTCAGAACTGCACTATGACCGCGGGGCACACCTGTCCGAGGGGCCGGAGTGCGTGCCGGACCACAGCGAGCATTGCCCGCGGTGGCTTGAGGTCTGGAACCTGGTGTTCATGGAGTACGAGCTCCACCCGGACAAGAGCCTCACGCCGCTGCCCGCCCCGGGCGTGGACACCGGCATGGGCCTCGAGCGGATCGCATCGGTGGTTCAGGGCGTCCGCAGCAACTACGACATTGACCTGTTCGCGCCCATCCACGCAAAGATGCGCGAGCTGTTGGGCTCCGATCCCGACGAGTTTGAGGCCAGCCGGTTCTCCTACCAGGTCATTGCGGACCACTCGCGTGCCGTCACGTTCCTGGCCGCTGACGGTGTCCAGCCGGCCAACGAGGGCCGCGGCTACGTGATGCGCCGCATCGTGCGCCGCGCCATCCGCCACGGGCGCCTGCTTGGCCGCCACGAGCCGTTCCTGGGCGAGACCGCCAAGGTTGTCATCGACACGATGGCGGACGCGTACCCGCACCTGCGGGAGCGTCAGGACGAGGTCCTTGGCGTCATCGAGCGCGAGGAGCGCCAGTTCAACCGCACGCTCGAGGCCGGCATGGGTCTACTGGAAGAGGCGCTGATCCCGCTCACGTCCAGCGAGCGCCTCATCGGCCGCCAGGCGGACAAACTCCCCGCAGAGGCGCCGGTGCTGCCGGGTGCCGTCGCGTTCAAGCTGCACGACACGTTTGGCTTCCCGATTGACCTGACCGTTGAACTGGCGGCCGAATACGGGGTGCGCACGGACCTCGCCGGGTTCCATGACGCGCTGGCGGAGCAGCGCGAGCGGAGCCGCGCCAACACCAAATCCGGACTGACCCAGGCAAACCTTGCCGCCTCGCGCTACGCAGAGATCCTCGCCCGGACCGGTCCCACGGAGTTCCTCGGCTACGAGACCACATTGGCCGAGGGCCGTGTTGTGGCGATCCTGCGCGACGGCACCGAGTACGAGACGCTCCGGGCGGTTGGCGAGGTTGAGGGGCGCGCCGAGGCAGGGGCCCGCGTTGAGCTTGTCATCGACAAGACGCCCTTCTACGCCGAGAGCGGCGGCCAGGTGGCCGACACCGGCGTGATCCGCGCCGCTGACGGGTCTGTCCTCGTTGAGGTGGACGACGTCCAGCGTGTCGCCGGGACGCAGTCCGGCGGATTGACGGTCCATCGCGGCGTGCTGCGTGGCGTTGTGACGCTTGATGACACCGTGCGCGGCGAGGTGGACGCGGAGCGCCGCGCTCACACGATGCGCAACCACACCGGGACGCACCTGCTGCACCGCGCGCTGCGCAACGTGATGGGGGAGCGGGCTCGTCAGGCGGGATCGCTTGTGGCGCCTGACTATCTGCGCTTTGACTTCCCCTTTGAACGCGGGCTGACCGACGACGAGCAGCTGGCCATCGAGCGACAGGTCCGCCAGGCCGTCCGCGAGGACCGAAAGGTCCACGTCGAGTGGATGACGATGGCCGAAGCGCAGGGCGCAGGCGCCGACGCCTTCTTTGACGAGAAGTACGGCGAACGCGTGCGTACCATCCGCGTAGAGGGCTTTAGCCACGAGCTCTGCGGCGGCACCCACTGTCGAGCGTCGGGCCAGATTGGCAACTTCGTCATCACCTCCGAGCGGAGCATCGGGTCTGGCGTGCGGCGGATCGAGGCCGTCACCGGGGCCGCCGCGGACGCGCTCATGGAGCACCGCTTTGCCCTGCTTGAGCGTGCTGCCGCAGCCGCGGGCGCCAGAAGCGCCGAGGTTGTCGAGGAGCGGATCGCTGCCCTTCTGGACGAGCTTCGCGACACAAAGCGCCGTCTCAAGGCGGGCGGCACCGCTGCTAGTGCACGGCCAAAGCCCAACGAGCTTGCGAGCCAGGCGCAGGAGATCGCCCCCGGAGTGCAGTTTGTCGTCTGGTCGGGCCACATGGAGACCATCGAGGCCCTCAAGGGTTACGCCAGGGATGTGCGCGGCTTCCTGCCGTCGGGCGTCATTGCTGTGGGTCTTGACGCCGATGAGCCCCAACTCTTTGTCACGGTGAGCGACGATCTCGTCGCCCGCGGGATTGCCGCAGGCGCACTGGTTGGGGTTGGCGTTGCC
Source organism: uncultured Chloroflexota bacterium (assembly GCA_903924005.1). Taxonomy (GTDB): domain Bacteria; phylum Chloroflexota; class Limnocylindria; order Limnocylindrales; family CSP1-4; genus CAIXZV01. The sequence goes on from CAIXZV010000440.1 coordinate 4,204, forward strand.
GCCATCGACGGCCGCGGCGGCGGTCGCCCGGAGATGGCGCAGGGCAAGGGCACGCGCCGTGACGGTCTCGCCGACGCGCTGGCCGCGGTCCGGGCGGCCATCGTCGCCCGCGCCGGCGGCTGAGCGGGAAAGCAGCGGGGGAGACTCAGGCACATGGCGTTCCTCCGGAGGATCTGGAACAGGGGTCAGGACGACGCGCCCGCGGCCTGCACCGCGCTGGACATCGGCACGGAGTACGCCAAGGCCCTCGTCTTCGAGATTGACGACGCGGGTCATGGGTTTGTCCGCGGCGTTGGCCGCAAACGCCAAGGTCTGGCGCACATGCAGTCAGGCACGGTGGCAGACATCGCGGCCGTGGTGGACAACTGCGCCGTGGCCCTCCAGGAAGCCGAGGAGATGGCGGGCTTCCGACCCACACAGGTTGTGATCGGCATCGCAGGAGAGCTGGTCAAGGGCTTCACCACGACGGTTGCCGTGGAGCGCAAGCGGCCCGACCTGCCCGTCAATGAGGCGGAGCTCTCCGGGCTCATCGAGAAGTGCCAGCGCGACGCGCTCCATGAGGCCGAACAGGCCATCACGTGGGAGACCGGGCTGCCGAAGGTTGATGTGCGTCTGGTCCACAGCGCCGTCGTGGGCGCGGCCATGGACGGGTACGCGTTGGCCAACCCTGTTGGCTTCCAGGGCCGTCACGTCAAGATCGCCATCTTCAACGCCTTTGCGCCGCTGGTGCACCTGGGAGCCCTGCAGTCGGTTGCAAGCAGGCTGGACCTGGAACTGCTTGAGGTGGTGGCGGAGCCGTATGCGGTTGCGCGCGTGATGGGGCTTGACGCAGTCCGGCAGTCTGGCGCGCTGTTTGTCGATGTCGGCGGCGGAACCACCGATATTGCGCTTGTCCGCCAGGGCGGCATCGAAGGGACGCGGATGTTCGCCCTTGGCGGCCGCGCCTTCACCAAGTCCATCGCGGACCGCCTGGAGCTGCCGTTCCCGCGTGCCGAATCGCTGAAGGTGGACTACGCACGGGGCATCAGCGTGGACGACGCGCAGCGGGTGGCCGAGGTTGTGGCAGACGACGTCGCCGTGTGGTCCGCTGGCGTTGAGCTGGTGCTGGAGGAGCTAGCCGCTGGCGAGCTGCTGCCGTCGCGCATCTACCTCTGCGGCGGCGGTTCACGGCTGCCGGAAATCCCCGCCGCGCTGGTGGCAGACCGCTTTTGGCGAAGGCTGCCGTTTGCGCGCCCGCCCGACGTTGTGGTGATGTCCCCGGCGCTGGCTGTCTCGCTGACTGACTCCACGGGCCTTCTCGTGGACCAGCAGGACGTGACGCCGCTTGGTCTCGCCCACCAGGCCATCGAGATGCACGTGGCCGAAGATCCGCTCGACGCCGCGCTCCGGCGCGTGCTGCGCGCGATGAAGGTCTAGGCTGCAGCCGTGGGCCACCTCGCGTATCTCGAGCCAGATGACGAGCTGACAACGGCAGCATCCCGAATACGGGAGACGACGGGGGACCGGGTGGGTCTTGTCCTGCCGTTCAACTCCCGCGTGGCGACGTCACGGATCAACTTCCGGCTGCTGGCCCGGGAGGCTCAGGCCGCGGGGCGCATCATGGATGTCATTGCCCCTGACGCCTCGGCCCGCGCCCTCGCTGTCTCCGCAGGGTTGCGTGCGTTTGCATCGGTGGGGGAGTACGAGGCGGCCCTTGGCGGGCTGACCGGGCCCGGCGCCACGCCAGGCTGGACCGACGATCCGGCGCCCGTGCGGGGCGGTGTCCAGGCGAAGCCGCTCGCGGCCCAGGGCAGGACCCGAGAGCCCGCGGTGCGGCCGCTGCGCGATGAGCGGGGGCGGGAGCCCAGGGTGGTGCGCGGCAATCGGCGGCTGGTGTCGCCCGCGCTCATGCTCGTGATCCTCATTGTCACCGTCTTGCTGGGCATGGGCGGCGCCGCTGGGGCGATGCTGCTGCCTTCCGCCAGCATCGCCGTCACGGCCAAGGCTGAAGACGTGCCTGCACTGACACTGAAGGTAACGGCCGACCCGACGCAGGCGCAGCCAGATGCCGCGTCCCTGCGGATCCCGGCCCTGTTGGTTGAACTCCCGGTGCAGGTCTCGGGCGACTATCCGGCGACGGGCAAGAAGGTCACCGAGACCAAGGCGACGGGGTCCGTGGTATTCGAGAGCATCAACACCGTCTTCCCGGTCAGCGTCCCACAGGGCACCCGGGTGTCGACGCTCGACGGCCTTGTCTTCGCGACGGCAGCCGCGGTGATCGTGCCGAGGGCGACGGTTAGCGGCAGCACCATCAAGCGCGGCACCGCCGCCGCACGGATTACCGCCGTGAAGGCGGGGCCCGCGAGCAATGTGGCATCCGGGACGATCACGCAGGTGCCTGGCACGTTTGCTACCCAGCAGATCGCCGTCACGAACACGGTCGGAACCAGCGGGGGCACGCACACAGAGACCATCCAGGTTGCGCAGGCCGATGTTGACGCGGCGCTCAAGGACCTCAACGCCCGCCTGAAGAGTGCGTTCGAGGCAGCCGCCTCGTCGCCGAGCGGCCTTCCAGAAGGCGCCGTGAGTTACCCGGACACCGCCGTGCTTGGCAAGGCAACGCCCGACACGGACCCAGCCACGCTGCCGGGCACGCAGGAGAACTCGTTCAGCCTTGGTCTGTCGGCAACCGGGACCATGGTGGCGGTTGATCCGTCGCCAATCAACGCCATTGGCGAGGCGGCGGCCTCCAAATCGGTCCAGGCGGGCTATCGACTTGTGCCGGGCTCGGTTGTCGTGAAGGTTGGCGCGGGCAACGCCGCTGACGGCGTTGTGACATTTGACGTCCGTGCAAGCTCAAAGCGCATCCGCCTGCTTGACGCTGCCGCGTTGCGAGCTCTGGTGCTGGGACGGACCGAGGCGGACGCTCGCGCGGCGCTCAGCTCGTACGGCACCGTGTCCATCTCGTTCTGGCCCGGCTGGGTGTCGTCTGTGCCCGGCAACGCTGATCGGGTGACCGTTACGGTTGGGGATGCGGCACCGGGTGCTGGGCCCGGTTCCACCCCGTCGCCGGTACCATCGGGCTGATGACCCACCGGATCCTTGGTATCGATCTCGGTTCGCGCCGCGTTGGGCTGGCAGTAGCCGACGCAGGTGTCGGTATCGCGCGGCCGCTCGCGACGATCAACCGGGGCGAGAGCATCGCCGCCGATGCCGCCGCACTCGGCCGCGTCTGCCGCGAGCAGGGGATCACGGAGCTTGTGGTTGGCCTCCCGGTGGAGGCACGCGGCAATGAGGGCGAGATGGCCGCTGGTGCCCGTGTGTGGGCGGACGCCATCAGCGAAGCGCTTGGCATCGCGCTCGTGATGCGCGACGAGCGCCTGTCGTCGTTTGAGGCTGAGCAGCGAATTGGGCGCATGCCCCGCGGACGCAGTGGCGGCGCCCCCAGCAAGACGCAGCGAAACGCGTATCGCGCCCGTATCGATCGGGAGGCCGCGTCCGTCATCCTCCAGGACGAACTCGACAGCCGGCGCGCCGTGGGGACGCTGGTCCCGCCGACTCGCGTGTCTGTGCCATCTCCTGAGGACCCCCAATGACGGTGCGCGGCAGCGGCAACCCGCGTAAGCATGGGGACCGAACATCTGGCACGCGACCTGCCGGCAGCGATCCTGCAGGCGCGTACCGCCGTTCCGGGCGCTACGGGCGCGGGCCCGGGGATCAGCGGCGGTTTTCTGCGTACGGCAAGCGCGGTGGCGGGTTCTTCAGCCTTGTGCGCTTCGGCATCTTCCTCGCCATCCTTGCGGCCGGCGTGATCGTGTCGATGGTGACCGTTGCGCGGCCGCTGGTTCGCGCCATCGTGGTGCCCTGGGCCTATGGCAATCCGAGCGCGCTGTCGATTGGCTTCGTGGCCGATCTGGTCCGGGAGGATCTGGGGGCAAAGCTGACCGATCCCGCCAGTGCGGACCCAACGGTGGTGACCTTCACGGTTGCCGCCGGGGACACGCCCACCACCATCGCGCCGCGTCTGCTGGACGCTGGCGTCATCGCAAGCCAACAGGCGTTCCTGTTCCAGGCGCGCGCGGACGGCTTGGCCACCAAGCTTGCGTCCGGGGACTTTGCCCTTGCCAAGAACCTCACGCCCGCACAGGTGGTGGCGGGCCTTGTCTCGAACAGGGTCTTCGCTCAGGTCATGAACATCACGTTCCGAGAGGGTCTTCGCCTGGAGCAGATGGCGACGAAGCTGCTCACCGTCCAGAACGACGGGATTGACCCGGCGCAGTTCTTGCAGATTGCCCAGAAGCCGCCTGCAACGCTGCTGGCGGACTACCCGTGGCTGCTGGACCCGAAGATCCACCCCAAGGGCACGTCGCTTGAGGGGTTCCTGTATCCGGACACGTACCAGGTCCGGACCGATGCCGCTGCCCCGACAGGGGCCGAGGGTCTAATCCGCAAGATGTTGGACAACTTCTCTGCGAAGGTGGGAGCGGATCGCCTTGCGGCCGTGTCGAAGCAGGGCCTGTCCTTCTATCAATTGCTCACGCTCGCCTCGGTCGTGGAGCAGGAGGCCAAGCTTGACGTTGAGCGGCCGCTGATTGCCGGCGTGTACACCAACCGCCTCACGCCCAGCGTCTGGGCCCTTGGGAAGCTGCAGTCCGATCCCACCGTGTTCTACACGCATGACACCCTCGAGTTGGCCAAGCTCAAGTTTGCGGACTGGGTGCAGTACGTGTTCTGGGCTGAATTCACCACGAAGCTGCCAGATCCGCTCCCCGCATCCGTGATTGGCTACGACACGTACGTGAGCAAGGGCCTGCCGCCCACCCCAATCTGCTCGCCGGCGCTCGCGTCCATTGACGCGGCGCTCACCCCCAACACCAAGACTGGCTACCTGTACTTCTACGCAAAGAAGGACGGGTCCGGCACCACCGCCTTTGCGAAGACGCTCGCGGAGCACAACGCAAACATCAAGAAGTACGGCAAGCCCTGAGATGACCTCGCGCCTGCCAAGCCCGGCTGACTTTGCGGCTGCGCCCTCGGCTGACATGCGCCGGCGCTGGCTTGAGGCTGACAGGGCGCACCGTCCGGGCAGGCTTGCGGCGCTGCGCGACCGGATGACCGAAGCCGGGGTTGGGGCGTATTTCGGCGTCAGGCCTGAGCACATGCGGTGGCTGACCGGTTTCACCCTTGGCCCGGGCGAGAAGACCTCTGCCGGTCACTCGGGCGAGTTCCTGGTTGGGCCTGACAGCGTGACCGTTGTGGCGGACTCGCGCTACACCATCCAGGTCCGCCGGGAAGCGCGTGAGTCAACGCTTGAGGAGGTGGGCTACGACCTGCCCGGCGCCTGGTCGCGGCTTGTTGCGGCAACGGGTGCGCGGCGCGTGGCGATGGAGGCGGCCGCGATCACGCACGCCGACTGGGCACGTCTGCAGGCGGCCGCTCCCGACGTGGAGCTGGTGGCAGCCGATGGGTGGCTCGAGGCGATGCGGGCCTTGAAGACGCCAGACGAGGTTGAGCGGATTGCCGCTGCCTGCGCGGTGGCGGATAGGGCGCTTGCGGCGCTCCTGCCCGACGTTCGCCCTGGCGTCACCGAAGCAGAGCTGGCGCTGCGGCTGGAGTGGCTTATCCGGACCGGTGGCGCGGAGTGCCTGGCGTTTGACGTGGCGTGTCTTGCCGGGCCCGAGGCGGCCCTCCCGCACGGATCCCCGGGCGATCGTCCGGTGCTGGCCAACGCGGCGCTGCTGCTTGACTTTGGCGCCCAGGTGGCGGGCTACCGCAGCGACATGACGAGGACCTTCTTCGTGGGTGAGCCCTCAGCGCGGGATGCCGCCCTCTACAGCGTGGTGCTGGCATCGCAGCAAGCGGCGATCGACGTGATCACAACAGCCGTGGTGGCGCACGCCGTCATCCCGGATGGACGTGCAGTTGATGAGACGGCCCGCGCCGTCATCGACCGCGACGGCCGCTGGCCGGCCTACGGCCACGGGCTGGGCCACGGCATCGGTTTGGCGACGCATGAGGAGCCGCGCCTGTCCCGATCGGCGCCGGAGACGCCGCTGTCGTCGCCCACGGTGTTCTCCGTTGAGCCCGGGATCTACCTCGAGGGCGAGACGGGCGTCCGCATCGAGGACCTCGTCCACCTGGATGCGCAGGCTGGCGTGGTGGCGCTCCTCACCAAGTTTCCCCGAGACCTCATCGCGCTGCCAGGCTGACGACCGTGTACGGCACGCCGGACCTCGCGTTGATCATCGTCGGCGGCACGTTCCTCGCCATCATCCTGATCACGCTGTTGGTGCTGGGCACCATCGTCTGGGCGTTCCGGCGTGCTGCACCGCCGGCAGAGGACCCTGCGGTTGTGGAGC
>CAIXZV010000441.1 GCA_903924005.1 uncultured Chloroflexota bacterium
CATGGAGCAGGTGGCCGGGCTGATCTACGCGGTGGCTGCGGGCGCCGAGACCGAGTACATCGCCACGCTGCGCCCGGACCTGATTGCGGCGTCCATCAAGGGCCACCGCGCCACGGCGCTGGTTGTAGTGCCGCAGGTGCTTGAGCTGCTCTTCGCCGCCATCCGGCGCGAGGCCGGGAAGTCTGGCAGCGGCGCCACCTTCGAGCGCGCCCTCCGGATTGCGCCGTACCTGCCCGTCTCCCTTCGCCGCAAGCTGTTCAAGAAGGTCCACGCCGCGCTTGGCGGGGAGCTGCGATTGGTCCTGTCATCGGCAGCCCACCTCTCGCCAAGCCTGCAGCGGAGCTGGGAGGCGCTGGGTGTGGAAGTGGTGCAGGGCTACGGCTCCACCGAGGCCGGCCTTGTCTCAACAAACTGGCAGGGCAAGACGCCTGAAAACCGCGTGGGCTGGATCACCCCGCCCATGCAGGTCCGGATTGAGCCGGATGGTGAAGTTGTCGTCCGCGGCCCGTCTGTCTTCGCTGAGTACTGGCATGACCCGGTTGCCACTGAGGCCGCCTTTACACCCGACGGCTGGTACCGGACGGGTGACATCGGTGAACTGGACCCGCAGGGCGCGCTGCGGTTGGCGGGGCGGACCCGTTCGCTCATTGCGTTGCCCAACGGGATGAACGTGCACCCGGAGGACGTGGAGGCGGCGCTCATCGCCGAAGGGCTGGCAGAGCCCGTGGCCTACGAGTCTGACCGCGGGCGCATCGCATTCACCTACCGTCCGGGCGCGGCGTTCAGCGTGCAGCCCGACGACGAGGCTGCCGCCCTGATCGTCGCCGTGCGCGCGGCCAACAAACGCCTGGCGGATCACCAGCGCGTCGTGGGCCGGGCACCGTACCCAGACCCGGACTTCCCGCGGACGCACACGCGCAAGGTGCGCCGCTCCGCTGTGGCGGACCGGATGGCGGGAATCCCCGTCACGCGCTAGACCCAGGTCTGACCTTCGGGCATGACGCGTCGTCATGACACTTCCGTGCGCCGGGTCCACAGTCCGGAGTGAGTTCGGCCTACCTGTGGACGACATGGGCTTGCGTGCCGGATGGAACGGAGGCCGAACCTTCGCCCTCGGTTTTCCGAACCCAAGCGCCTGCGACCGCGGGCGAGGGGCGATCTCGGACCTTGAGGTAGCCGCCATGGACGCACGACACCACACAGCGCGAGCGCCGCTCGCAATCGGCATGACACTGACGCTCGCATTGGGGGTGTTGGCGACAGGGCTCCAGTGCTCGCCGCCTCCACGGCCGCCGTTGGCCTTGGGACGGCCGCTTCGTACGCGGTCCTCGCCGGGACGCCGAAGATCGCCAGCACGGGCGCCACCAAGGTGCACGGCAATCTCGGGATCCATCCGGCTAACTCCGTCACCGGGTTCCCGCCCGGCACCGTGAGCGGGACGATCCACAAGGCTGATGCAGTCGCCCTCAAGGCGAAGGCCGATCTCACCATCGCCTACGACGACGCATCCGGTCGTCCGTCCAGCGCAACCCATACGACCCTTGGCGGTCTCACGCTCGTTTCCGGCGTCTACACCGCCGGCGGCGCAACCCTCGACCTCACCGGCACGCTCACGCTCGATGCTGAGAACAACCCGGATGCCGTCTGGATCTTCAACGCCACGTCTGACCTGGTCACGGCCTCCGGGAGCAAGGTCAACATCATCAACGGCGGTCAGGCGTGCAACGTCTTCTGGCAGGTCACGAGCTCTGCGACGCTGGGCTCCGGCTCCACGATGCGGGGCACGATCATGGCCCTGTCCTCAGTAACGATGGCCGCCGGGGTCACCGTTGAGGGCCGTGCGCTCGCCCGCAACGGCCTGGTCTCGATGATCAGCGACAACATCTCGGTCCCCGGCTGCGTACGCGGCGGTGTCACGCTACCTGCCACTGACACCATCCGCCAGCCCGAACCTGCCACAGTCGGCTACGGGATCGCCATCCTGTTCCTGCTGATTGGAGCAGTCGTGCTGCGGCTGGCAATCAGCGCGCCGATGCTGCGGGATCGCCGCCGCTAACTCGTCGTCTCCTCAGGCGCGCCCGGCTACGATCCCCCTTCGCAGCCGGGCATCGCCTTGTCTGGGATTCGGCCCGTTGACGCAACCCGGCCGGGTGGGCGATGGTGGGGGCATGTCGACCAAGCCTGCGCCACGCCTCTCCCGGTATGCGCTGGGCGTCGCCGGGCTGACGGTGCTTGCGCTGGTCGTACGGCTGGCAGCGGGGTTCGCCCACCACGCCATGGTCCCCGAGTACGCCGCGTACTACACAACCGTGGCCGAGGAGCTTGCGCGCGGCAACGGGCTCACGGTGCCGTATGCCTGGAGCTACCTGACGTCCGCGGTTGCCAACGGTCTAGCGCTGCCGAGGCCGGCGTTTGACGTGTGGCTGCCGATGGCGTCCTTCGTCGCCGCGCCGTTTGTCCGGCTGTTTGGCGGCGATGGCGCGTCGCGCGTGGCGGGTGCGCTGGCGGGCGCCGCGCTTGTGCCGCTCACGGCGATGCTTGCGCGGCGGGCGGCGCTGTCAGCGGGGCGTGCGGCGCGGGACGCTGATCTGCTTGCGCTTGTTGCGGCCGCCCTCATCGCTGTGTCACAGCCGCTGGTGACAGGCTCCATCTCGTCGGACTCGCAGGCGCTGTTTGGCGTCACGGTCTTGGCCGCGGTGCTGGCGGTGAACCGGGCAGCCGACACCGGCCGATGGCGCGACATCGCGCTGGCCGGACTTGTCCTTGGCGCCGGGATGCTCACGCGCAACGAGACCGCGTACCTGGCCGTGGGGGCCGCGTTCGTGGTGGGTCGCCGGGCTGGCGTGGGGCGCGCGCTTGGCCTCGCGGCTGTGGCTGCCGCCTGCTACGCGCCGTGGGCGCTGCGCCAGTGGCTGGTCTTTGGCACGCCGATGCCGGGCCAGACGGCCGCCAACGCCTTCTCGCTGAGTCCGCTGGACATCTTTGGCTGGAGCGCGCCCGCGCCGTCGCTTGGCGTGTACCTCGCAGCCGGCCCTGCAGCGCTGTTGGATCAGCGCGTGACGGCGCTGGGCCACAACCTGTTCGATGTCCTGCTGGGCCCGGCGCTGCCCTGGTCCGTGGTGGGGCTGCTTGGCGTCGTGCTGCTGTGGCGGGCGCGGCCGATGCGGCTGCTGATCCTGACGTCCCTTGCGATCGTCGCTGCAGACACGCTGGTCTTCCCGGTGGCCACGCTGTTTGGGACGTTCCTGCACGGCTCGGCGCCGGTGCTTGCGCTGCTGGCCATCGGCGCGGCGGAGGTGGCCTGGCGGGTGATCATCGCGGCGGTCCGCTTTGATGCGGCGCGCGAACTCCTCACCGCCAGAGCGGCCTGTGGGTTTGCCGCGGCGATCACCGTCGGCGTCCTACTGGTGAACACGGCCACGGGCGCGCAGGCGTACGCGGCGTGGGCCAACGGCGTGCCCGCCCGGTACGCGGCGCTGGCCGACGGGCTGGTGACGGCTGGTTTAGGCGACGCCGTGGTCATCGCCTCGCACCCGGCATGGACGTGGCGGGTTGCCGGTCACGCGTCTGTGGTGCTGCCCGATGAGGACGCGGCCAGCATCCTCTCCCTCGCGAAGGCGTACGGGGCAACCGTGCTGGCCGTGGATGGGACCGATGGCCCCTGGCCCGATGCCGCCGCAACCACGTCGTGCCTCACGCCCATCGAGCTTCCGGCCGCCGCCGCCCCGCTCACGGCGTTCCGCGTGGTGTGCACCACGCCGTAGACGAGCCGCCCAGCCCGACCAGGCCCCGAGTTCTCCCGCCATCCGGTGCGCGCTGCCCCCGAGCCGCCCTCTGGGCCGGGTCTCGGCGCCGGCGCATGCACCCCATGTTTGGCAACAGGGCAACAGCTCGCCCAAGGCCGCCGAGCGCGCCCACCGGGACCCCTTTGCGCCCGGCGCGATGCATGCGGTGCATGAACCCTGCCCGAAGGCCCCCGCGGTGGGCTCCTGCGGCGTAGGGCTGGGGCGTTGGGGCGCCGCTTCGCCTGCGGGCAGACATGGGGTGCATGCGCGCCGGGGCTAGGGCTGAAGGCGGCTAGGGCTGAAGGCAGCTAGGGCTGAAGGCGGGTTGCGGCTACGCCGGCGCGATGCCGTGCACCAGCAGCCGGATTGCCGAAGCGATGCGCTCGGGGCTGAGATCCTCCCCGCCGATGGTGGGCATGGTCCCAAGTGCAAACAACATGCCCAGGATCACCGTCGCAGCCTGGTGCGGGTCCACGTCGGCACGCACGCGGCCAAGCCGCTGCTCGGCGGTGAGGTACGCGGCCACAGCCTCGGGCGGACCGGGGGGGAGCGATGGGCCGGCAGCCGCCATCGCCCGTCGTCGCTGGGCGGCGAGATCCGGATCGGCGGCCAGCGCCACTTCCAGCGGTAGGATCTGGTCGCGGAGCTCGGCCAGCCTGATGGCCGCATCGGCCAGGTTTGACTCCACCGTGTCTTGCCCAGCGCGGGCCGGCAGCATTGTCACCCACGAGACCACCGCGGCGTTTGCCTCAAGCACGGCGGCAAAGAAGAGCGACGCCTTGTCCGGGAAGTGGCGGTAGATGGTCCCCTCAGCCACGCCCGCGGCCTGCGCGATGGCCCGGGTTGAGGCGTGGGCGTAGCCAGCCTCGGCAACCACCCTGCGTGTGGCCGAAAGCAGCTTTGCCCGTGTGGCCTCGCCCCGTTTGGTCATCGCACCGCCCTCAGTCGGTCACATCGCGCCGAATGTAGACCACGCCCGCTGCGACCAGGCCAAACGCGGCATAGCCAAGCGCTAAGGTGAGCGCGGCCCCAAAGGACACGGCCGACGTGCCGCCGCTGGCCACGGCGCCAAGCGTGGTCCCGAGGAGCCAGTCAGACGGGACGTCCTTGAGCATCTTGACCATGGACTCCACCACCAGCAGATAGCCCACGCCGACGGAGATGGCGACGGCAGCCGACCGGGCGAGCGTGGCGATGGCAAGGCCGATCACGCCCCAGACGCAGACGGCGACGTAGAGGTGGAGCCAGGCCGACGCCACAACGTTGAGCAAATCCGTGCCCCAGGCGGTCGTTGCGATGCCGGCCGCGCCGGCTGCGGGCATCACCACCAGGACGTTGACGATGGAGGCGACGGTTGTGGCGACAGCGGTGACGAGCGCGAGGGCCACCACTTTGGCCGCGAGGAGTCGCCAGCGCCGCGGCTCGGCCGCCACCAGCAGGCGGATGAGCCCGCTGCTGTAGTCCGTTGCCGTGGCCAGCGCCCAGAAGGACAGCGTGACCACGCCAAACATGCTGGACGCGGCGGCGAGGCCGGACATCAGGCCCGAGGGGCTCTCCATCTGCGCGAGCGTGGGGAACGCCACGCCGGGTGCCCCGGGCGGCAGGCTGCCGCCACCGGACACGAAGGTCACCATGATGGTGTTGACCATGGCTGCGAACAGGGCCATGAGCCCAAACCAGGTGAGCAGGTGACGGGGCTGGGTCAGCCGGGTCAGTTCGCTGCGAATTGCGCCGATCATGCCGCCACCGTCCCGTTCGCTGCCGCACGGCCGCTCGCAAGCTCGCCGTCAGTTCGCCCCGTCATCTCGAGGAAGATCTCCTCAAGGTTGTCTTGCGCCAGCTCCAGTCGACGCAGGGTGACACCGGCGGCGGTCGCCGCGCGGTTGAGATCGGCGGATCTGGAGATGCTGGCGGTCACCCGCAGCACGTCGTCAACGACGGCCACGGCCCATCCATCTTCTGTGAGCGCCGCCGCGAGCCGGTCCGTGTCGCCGGCGTGCTCGGGCGCGATGTCGATGTGCTCGCGCGTTCGCTTCAGCATCTCGGCCATCGGTCCCGAGAAGACCAGCTTCCCAAAGCGGATCACCACCAGGTGGTCGCAGACCGCCTCAATCTCGGAGAGCTGGTGCGAGCTGACGACCACGGTGCGGCCGTTGCGGCCGAGGTCTCGCAGCAGCTCGCGGATCTCCACGATGCCGGCCGGGTCCAGTCCGTTGGTGGGCTCGTCAAGGATCAGCAGCTCCGGGTCCGAGAGGAGCGCGGCGGCAATGCCGAGCCGTTGCTTCATGCCCAGCGAGAATCGCTTGACGGGCTCGCCGTCGCGGCCGTTCAGACCCACCTGGGTGAGGACGGCATCCACGCGTGCCAGCGGCAGCCCGCGAAGACGCGCGAGGGATACAAGGTTGGCGCGTGCGGACAGCCCGGGCACAAACGCGGGGCTCTCGATCAGGACGCCAACGCGTGCGGCGTACTCGGCCGGGTTGGTGATGGGCAAGCCCAGCACGGTGGCAGCGCCCTCTGTTGGCCGGATGAGGCCCAAGAGGATGCGGATGAGCGTGGACTTGCCGGACCCGTTTGGCCCAACCAGACCGATGACGCCGGCGGTCGGCAGATCAAGTGTGAGTCCGTCAAGGGCAGTGATCGGCCCAAAGCGCCGCGTCAGCCCTGTGGTGGTGATGATCGCCATTGGTTCCTCGTGAGCGCTGTATAGATGTGAGCGCTCACTCACATTATGAGGCATGAACGAAGGCGTCAAGCGCAGCCCGGCGGCTCAGTGGGCGGCGATGACCTCAAATCCTTCGGCCGCGAAATCGGCATCGAAGGTGAAAGCCTGGGCAATCCCGAGCCGGCGCATCAGCAGGAAGCTCGTCCAGTCCACCAGCGACACCTCGCGCCGGCCGGCAGCCAGCAACGCCTCGCGCGCTTCCGCGTGCAGGTGCGCGTCCACCCAGATGACTTCGATCACCGGCAGCAGCCCGTCCACGAATTGGCGGAGTGCGGTCAGCCCGAGGCGGCGCTGGATGAGCGCCGTGGCCTCAACCAGGACGTACTCGTGTGTGACCAACGCGGCATCGGCAATCCGCAGTTGCTCCAGTGTTGCTCGTGCAGCGGCGTGGTTTGGGTCCGCGGCATCAGCCAGCGCGTAGAACGCGGCCGTGTCCACGAAGATCACGAGCCGAAGGCCTCATCGAGGTAGCGGTCATGCTCCGCGGCGGCATTTGCCCCGTCGCCGCGCCCCGCGCCAACCGCGGTCATCGCCCGCTCCCAGAGCTCCGCCCGCGACGGCGGCACCACGGCTGTGCCGTACGCCTGGTCAACCGCGTCACGGATGAGGTGCGCCATCGACGTGCCGCGCTCCTGGGCGAGGCGGCGCAGCAGGTCAGCCTGCTCGGGCTCCAGCGAGATCTGGGTTCGCTCCATCGTGAGACGATATCACTTGGTCAACGTGATGTACGTCAACTCGCATCACGAGGCACTGAGTTACGTGAGACTCACCGGGTTGATCGGCATGCAGGGTTCCATCCCCCAACCGCGACTTCGGGCCGTGAACCACGCGGCAGCCGCTCAGTTCTGAGTCAGGGTTGCATCAGGAGGCCCCGCGCAGACGGTGCAACCGGGTTCACGCAGCGCATGCCCGACACTGTGGCCATGCGCAAGCCCACGGGCCGCCCCCGCCCCACCCACGCAGCCCGCGATACCGGACCCGGCAAGCCGGCATGGCCGTCGGACCACAAGCTCTCAAAGAAGCCCCACCGCGGTGTCGCCGCCGGTGGCCGCCCGCTTGATGCCGTTGTCCTGCCGGAGCGGCGCATCCCGCCCATCGTCGTGGCACACCTGGGCCCGGCCAACAGCGGCAAGACATACGCGGGGCTTGAGGCGCTGATCGCCGCTGGCTCCGGCGCCTACGCCGCGCCCCTGCGGATGCTCGCCAATGAGGCGTACGTCCGGCTGTCGGAGCGCCTCGGCGAGGCGAATGTGGGCCTCATCACGGGTGAGGAGCGGATCAACGAGCGGGCGCCCGTCATTGCCTGCACCGTGGAGATGCTGTCGCCCGCGCGGCGCGGCGTCATCGTGCTGGACGAGGTCCACTGGGCAGCCGACCCGGAACGTGGCTCGGCTTGGACGCGCGTCCTCTGGCACAGCGGGGCCGACGAGCTATACCTCGCGGGCGCACCCGATGCCGAACCGCTGCTTGCGGCGGCATACGGCGACGCGCTGCAGGTGGTCTGGACGGAGCGTCTCACGGGGCCGCTGGAGCTGGTTGGCGGCGTCGCCATCGACAAACTGGAGCCCGCCACGGTCGTGGTCGCGTTCTCGCGCGCAGCGGTGATTGCGCTGGCCTCGCGTATCCACGCGGTTCGCGGCGGCGCGGTTGGCGTCCTGTACGGCGCCATGCCCGTGGCAGCACGGCGCCACCAGGTGGAGCAGTTCAACAGCGGCGCCACGGAGGTCCTCGTCTCCACGGACGTGCTGGGCCACGGCGTCAACCTCCCGTGTCGGGCGGTGCTGTTTGCCGAGACCACCAAGTTTGACGGCGTGGAGCGGCGAGACCTGCTCCCCTGGGAGGTTGCGCAGATTGCCGGCCGCGCAGGGCGGTTTGGCCTGCACGAGGACGGCTCAGTGGGCTGGCTGACGGGTCTGTCCTGGCTTCGGCCGGACGGGCGCGTCATCGCGCACGGTCTCCAGCCAACGGCGGGCGTGGGACCCGATGGCGAGACGCCGGCGTACCGGAGGCTCACGCGGGCGCAGCTTGGCCCGGCGCGCAGCGACCTGCGGTCCGTGCCGCCGCACCGCTGGCCTGATGCGCTCGAGGCCTGGTCTCGTGCCGCCCACGTCGCGGTCAAGGAGGCGGGCTGGCTCCGGACGGCACCGGTGGCGCCCATTCGGGACAGGCTGATGGTTGTCGGCCCGCAGCGGCTTCGTCGCCTGTCGCCCGAGGACGCTTGGTCCTTTGCGCTTGCGCCAATCGATGCTGGCGACTATGGGGCGATCCTTGGCAGGCTTGCCGATGCGCTCCTGACCAGCCACCCACTGGGCGATCTTGTGGATGCCCGCGACGTGGGGGCCGCCACCATTGCCGAAGCAGAGGCGCTCAGCGCCCAGGCGGCGATCATGCGCTGGTTCACGCGGCGCCACCCGGGTGCGGGCGGGATCAGTGCTGCGGCGGCCGATGCGCTGGAGGCGGCGGCGTCAGCCCGCGTGATTGAGCTGGTGCCCGGGACGATCGAAGGGCCGGCCGCGGATCGCTGTGCCGATTGCGGTCGCGAGTCCGCGCCATGGTTCAGCCGCTGCGACGAGTGCCAGGCCAAGGTGAACGCGGGGGCCAGCAGCGGCGTTGCAGCCGGAGCAGTCCGTTCCACGGCAGCGCCATTGGCTCCCCCTGCTCGCCGAGGCGCGAAGCCGCCGCCAAACCGCGCCACCCGCCGCAAACGCGCCAAGGGCTAGCGCGCCGCCAACTCAGCCGAGCCGGACGATGCCCTCCACCGCGTCCAGCCCGCGATCAAAGCTCAGGATCTGCATCACGCCGCGCCTGCGCATGATCGAAATGTGGACGGCGCCCCTGGCGGACAGGCCCGTGGACATGACGAGACGGCGCGCCCGTTCCACGTCCTCCCGCTCCACCGGATAGACCTCGTCAACGACCCCGAGGATCGCGTCCGTCGCCGGCCCGATGGCTTCACGGCGCGCGATGGCCACGTAGCGGTGGAGGATCTCCTGAAGCACCTCGGCATCGGTCACGAGGACTTCGCCATCCGCGATCGCCCGCTCGAGCAACTGCCGGGCCGCGCCCTTGTTGGGGTGATCCGCGCCCACTAGGTACATGGGGATGTTGGAATCCACGAAGATCACGTGGGCAGCTCCCCGCTGTAGCCCATCTCGATCTCCCCCAGCATCGGCTCGATGTCCGCCACCGGATATGAGAAAGAGCTTGCCTCGCGGACGGCCCGAAGCTTCCTGATCGCATCCGGGTAGACCGTCTCCTCGCGCGCCTTCCTCAGCGCTTCCCGCACCCACGCCGCAGTGGTCTGGCGCCGGCGCCGGGCCAGCTCCTGGATCTCGGCCAGCTCGTCATCCTCAAGCAGCACCTGCAGTCGTTTTGTCATGGTAAACAGCCTAAATGACTCATGTCCATGAGTCAATCCGTACGTCACCCGCTCGGAACCACTCGCCGATCCGGCTGTAGGTCAAGGCGGCCCTTTTTGGTGCACCGTTCGAACGCAAGCGTGCCGTTTGGCCTCCAGACCACGCTCGAGACCGCCCGTTCTGAGTCCCGGCTTGATCAAACTGGGAGACCCGGGCGCAGGCTTGCACTCTCCAGCCTCGGCCGCCGTTGAGTGGCAGATAAGCGCCAGATGAGGGGCCGCTAAGCGCCCATCGCTAGCCTCGCGGTCATGCGAGAGCTGCAGGTGCTGATCCCGTCCAGCCTCACCAGGCGGGTGTTCTCGGCGTGGTCAATCGACATTCCGACGGCGATGGAGGAGACGTTTGTCGGCGAGGATTCCTACTGGCATGCGTGGGATCAGGACCGGTCGGTATCGCTCACCAGCGTCGTGATGACGGATCAGGGCGAGCCCGTGCCGGCCGTCGCCATCGCCAAGCACTTTCCGGTGCTTGATGGGGAGCCAGTGGCGGAACTGCCGCCGGGGCTGCTTGGCCGCGCGGCAATCATCGATACGGACCCGTCTGCCAAGGCCTCGAAGGCACTGACGGGCCTGCTCGCGGTCTACGGACGGGCGATGGTGGTGACCATCACCAGCGATGACTTGGCTTGGGCGCGACAGACGTGGCGGTCCATCCGGACCCACATCGCGCCGATTGAGGCACCGCCGGCCCCGCCGCGAGACCCGCGGCCGCTACCACCGCCACCGCCGCCAATCCGGGACGAACGCGGAGCCCGGATGCACTGATCAGCGGTGCGCGGCCGCCCATGCTGAACCCGAGACGCGGACCTCCTCACCTGACGCGAGCGCCTGGCCCATGCGGAGCGTCAGCTCGTGGTCCCACGCGCCCTCGGCCAGACTGCAGAACCCAGGGCCGCCATCGACGTACTCCGCCATGCGGGCGAGGCAGGTGGCCACGGCGACCTCGTCATCCGACAGGCGCGCTGGCGCAAACGGGTTGCGGTAGACCCACGCTTCGCCAGCGGTGATCCCGGCGTGGTGGTGCCCCTCGAGGTTGCCGCCATGACCGGTATCCCGGCGCAGCAGGTCGTACGTGACGGGGGCGGTTGCGTCCAGCAGGCGGCGCACGGTAAGGCCGTTGATCTCACCGAGCTCGCCGCGGAGCAGCACCCGCGGGGAGCGGATCCAGGAGAAGTACTGGTCGCCAGTGAAGTCGTACACGCCCAGGCGGTCGCCGAAGTCGAATGTGGCGATGACCTGCTCGGACGGCACGATGCGCTCTGCCGTGGGCGGCCCGTCGCGGCCCGAGCCCTCAACGATGGGCGAGGTGAACCGCCGCGCCCGGATGGCAACGTCGGCAAACCCGGCGCCAAGGAACTGCCGGATCAGGTTGATCCCGTGGTAGTCGTGGGCAACAGAGACCTGCGCCTGCGTCACCGTGCCCAGCACGCCGGAGCGACAAACCGCGAGACGCGCAGCGTGCTCCGGCTGGAACTGGTACTGCTCGGCGATCTGAATACGCGCGCCCGACGCGGCGAGATCCTCGAGGCCAAGTAGCGTGTCGAGGTCCTCCGCGGGTGGCGTCTCGGCTAGCACGGCGACACCGCGCGCGGCCAGATCGCGCATCAGCCCGGGTGCTGCAGCCCGCGGCACGCAAAGCACCACGAATTCGGGCTTGTCCGCCAGCAGCTCGTCCAGCGACGAGCGGACGGGCACCGACCAGCCGTCGCGGATGCGCGCCGCCCGCGCAGCGTCCCGTGTGAGCACCCCGGTCACGCGGAACTGCGCGGGTAGTGCGGCCGCAATGCGGAGGAAGAACTCGGCCCGCCACCCGGCGCCAACAATCGCAAACGCAGTGGACATGGCGCGAGCCTAGCCCAAGTCCGCCGCGGTTGGCGGCGCCGATCAGGCCGCCGGCAGCAGCCGCTCGTCCTCGGCAACGTCCTCGGCTACGTCCGCCGTCTCAACCAGCTCGGCCGGCACCGCTGCCGGCTTTGGCAGCAGCAGCGAGAAGAGCAGGCCTAGCCCCACAAACCCGGCCGCCACAAACCCGGCCGTCCGGGCGGCATCCGTGAACGCCGCCTCAATCGCGGGCACCGCGGCAGCAGCGCTCGGGTCGGCTCGGAGCGCAATCAGCGCCTGCCCGTCGGTGGCCTTGAGGACCGCGACGATCTGTGCCGAGGCCGCCGCCGGCAGCCCGGGGACCGCGGCCAGGCGCTGTTGCGCGCCCGTGGTCAGGCTGGTGAGGAGGACCGTTCCAATGAGCGCCGCCCCGATGGCCGTGCCGATCTGGCGCATCGTCGAGTTGGCGCCCGACGCGAGGCCGGAGCGGGCCGCCGGAACCTCGGACAGGACCACGTTGGCCAGCTGCGCGGTGGCAAACCCGACGCCCATCCCGTAGATGAGCAGCGGGACGGCCAGCGCCAGGCCGTCGACGGTTGGCGAGAGCAGGAGCGCCGTGCCCAGCACGCCGACCGCCTCGAGCCCCATGCCAATCTGGACCACCCGCCGTGGCGAGTACGTGTGGGCGAGGCCACCCGCGATTGGCGCAGCGATGAACGAGCCGGCTGCGAGCGCGAGGAACAGCATCCCCGTCTCGAACGCCGAGTAGCCCAGAACCCCCTGGAGGAACAGCGGCAGCGCGAACAGCAGGCCAAACTCGCCGAGCGAGACGATGGTCGCGGTCAGGTTGCCAAACCGGAATGACGGGTTCTGCCAGAGCGTGAAGTCAAACAGGATGAAGGCGCCCGCCCGCTGGCGGCGCAGCTCGATGACGGCGAAGGCGGCGAGGGCCGCGAAGCCGATGACAAAGGCAAACGGGATGATCGACACGGTGGCGAGCGGCCAGGTCCACGACCCGATGGTGAACGCCTTGCTCGGCGTCAGCCAGCCGTAGGACACGCCCTCGATCAGGCCAAACACCACCGCGGCGAGACCCAGCGAGAGCGTGGCAAAGCCCGGGGCATCAAACCCGCGGCGCGCGTCCTCGTCGCGCGACTCGGCCACCCAGACGAGCGTCGCAACCAGGGCGATCAGTCCGATCGGGAGGTTCACCAGGAAGGCGAACCGCCAGGAGAGGTTTGTGGTGAGCCAGCCGCCAAGG
>CAIXZV010000442.1 GCA_903924005.1 uncultured Chloroflexota bacterium
GGACATCACCAAGGACGCCCTTCAGGCCGAGACACGCGCCGAGCATCCCTCCCTCGACGAAGTCATCGCCGGTCTGCCGGGCTTCCGCCCCAACACCGAAGGCCACCCCAAGCAGCTCAAGACGGCGGCCAAGGAGATCGCAGCCGCCAAGCGGCCCCTGATCCTGGCGGGTCACGGCGTGCTGATCGCCGAGGCCTGGGACGAGCTCAAGGCGTTCGCCGAGAAGACGCAGATCCCGGTGGCGTGGAGCCTCCTGGGCATCGGCCTCATGGATGAGGACCATCCGCTCGCCTACGGCTACATGGGCATGCACGGCTGGAAGCACGTCAACCGGGCCATCCAGTCCGCGGACCTGCTCATCGCCATCGGCATGCGCTTTGACGACCGCGTCACAGGCTCCGTCCGGACGTACGCGCCGTATGCCCGGATCATCCACGCGGACATCGATCCTGCCGAAATCGGCAAGAACGTGGCCGTGGAAGTTCCCATCGTGGGCGACGCCAAGAATGTCCTTGAGGGGCTCACGCACTTCTCCAAGGCGGTGGACCCGGCGGAGCGCGCCGAGTACTTTGCCCAGCTGGCCGAGTGGCGCGCGGAGTCCGAGGGCTCCAGTTGGCACGGTTCGGGCGGTTGGCAGAGCGGCCAGCTCACCGCGGACTACATCGTGGAGCGCATCGGCGAGCTGACGGACCATGTGGCCACGTACGTGGCGGACGTGGGCCAGAACCAGATGTGGCTGGCCCGCTACACAAAGTTCAAGCGCCCCCACAGCCACATCAGCAGCGGCGGTCTGGGCACGATGGGCTTCGCGGTTCCGGCCGCGATGGGCGCAGCCCTTGGCAACCCGCACAACGAGACCTGGGCGGTCTGCGGTGACGGTGGGTTCCAGATGACCAGCCAGGAGCTCATGACCCTGGTGGCGGACAGGATCCCGGTCAAGATCGCGGTCCTGGACAACCACAAGCTGGGCATGATCCGCCAGTGGCAGGAGCTCTTCTACGCGGGCAACTACCACTCGTCGCACCTGCCCGGCCCGGACTTTGTGAAGCTGGCGGACGCGTATGGCGTGCCCGGCTTCAAGGTCTCCACCACGGACGGCGTGGATGACGCGATCCGTGCGGCGCAGGCCGTCAACGGTCCGGCGCTCATCTGGTTTGAGACCGTTGAAGAGCAGAACGTCTTCCCCATCATGCCCGCGGGCAAGGGCCTGTCCGACCTGATCGACGGAGCACCTGAGGAATGAGCCCCACCGACGCAACCAAGACCCAGACCGTCCCGCCGCCGCGCTCCATCCCGGGCACAGGCACCGCTGGCCGCCATATCCTCGTTGTGCTGGTTCTGGACCGGCCCGGCGTCCTCAACCGCGTTGCAAGCCTCATGCGGGCGCGCAACTTCAATATCGACTCACTGGCGGTGTCGCGGACTGACCGCGACAGCGTCAGCCGGATGACGCTGACCCTCCAGGGCGACGATGTCGCCGTGGAGCAGGCCGCCAAGCAGCTCTACAAGCTGATCGACGTGCTCAAGGTTCAGGACGTCACCGCCGACCAGGTGGTGGAGCACGAGCTGGCACTCATCAAGGTTCGCGCAACCGACGCCAATCGCGGCGAGGTCATCAAGATCGTGGAGATGTACAAGGGCGCCATCGTCGACATCTCGGCCGAATCCGTGATTGTCGAAGCGCATGGCACCGAGGCGGAGATCGATGCGCTTGTTGCGCTGCTCCGCGGCTACGGAATCAAGGAACTTGTCCGCACGGGCGCAACCGTCATGCTGCGCGGCGCGGGCTCCATCGAGGAGGCACTCAAGCTGTGACCGCGAAGATGTACTACGACGCCGATGCCGATCTGTCGGCGCTTGATGGCCAGACCGTCGCGGTCATCGGCTACGGCAGCCAGGGACACGCCCACGCGCTCAACCTGCGTGAGAGCGGTATCAACGTGATCGTCGGCCTGGCCGCCGGCTCCAAGAGCTGGCCGCTGGCGGAGGCCGCGGGCCTCACCGTCAAGACCGTCGCTGAGGCCGTCAAGGCCGCCGACGTGATCATGATTGCCGTGCCGGACACAATCCAGAAGTCCGTCTACGACAACGACATTGAGCCAAACCTGAAGCCCGGCGCGCTCCTGATGTTTGCCCACGGGTTCAACATCCGGTTTGGCCGCATCAAGCCTGCCGCCGGCACCGACGTGGGCATGGTTGCGCCCAAGGGCCCCGGCCACCTCCTGCGATCTGTCTTTGAGCAGGGCGGCGGCGTCCCGGCGCTGTTCGCGGTTGAGCAGGACGGGACCGGCACAGCCCGCGCCCGCACCCTGGCTTACGCCCGCGGCATCGGCTCCACCCGGGCCGGCGTCCTTGAGACCACGTTCAAGGAGGAGACCGAAACCGACCTGTTCGGCGAGCAGGCGCTCCTCTGCGGCGGCGTGTCGGCGCTGGTCAAGGCGGCGTTTGAGACGCTCGTCGAGGCCGGCTACCAGCCCGAGCTTGCGTACTTCGAGACCATGCACGAGCTCAAGCTCATCGTGGACCTCATGTATCGCGGTGGCCTCAACTACATGCGCTTCAGCGTGTCGGACACCGCAGAGTTTGGCGACTACGTCAGCGGACCGCGCGTGACCGAGGGCTCCAAGGCCGCCATGAAGGACGTCCTCACCGACATCCAGAACGGCGCCTTTGCCGAGCGCTGGATTGCGGTCCAGGAAGCTGGCGGCGACGAGTTCCGCGAGCTCCGCGCCCGCGACCGCGGCCACCAGATTGAGCAGGTTGGCGCCGATCTGCGGAGCAAGATGCAGTTCCTGAACCCCATCGTTGTTGAGGCAGGCGCAGCGCAGGCTTCCACAAGCAAGGCGGGGGAGGCCCGGAAGTGACCTTCGAGGCCATCACCCCGCGCTTTGGCAGCGGGGTTGCGGAGGGCCGGGTCCGGATCTTCGACACCACCCTCCGCGACGGCGAGCAGGCGCCCGGCGCCGGCCTGACCGCAGCGGAGAAGCTTGAGGTTGCCCGCCAGTTGGCGCGCCTCAAGGTTGACGTGATCGAGGCGGGCTTCCCGTCCGCCTCGCCCGGCGACTTCGAGGCCGTCCGGCGCATTGCGCTGGAGACCAAGGGCGGCATCGCGGTTGCGGCGCTCGCCCGCTGCAAGGACGGCGATCCGCAGCGCGCGGTTGAGGCGATCGGCGTGGCCGAGCGTCCGCACCTGCACCTGTTTATCGCCACCTCCGACATCCACCTCAAGCACAAGCTCCGCATCTCCCGTGACGAGGCTCTCAAGGAGGCCGTCCGCTGGGTGAAGTGGGCACGCGAGGCGCTTGGCCGTGATGCCGAACTGGAGTTCTCCGCCGAGGACGCCAGCCGGACCGAGCACTCGTTCCTGCTGGACGTCTATGAGGCGGTGACCGAGGCCGGCGCCTCCACCCTCAACATTCCGGACACCGTCGGCTACGCCATCCCGTCCGAGTTTGGCCGCCTCGTGGGCGACGTCCGCCAGCGGATCGGCACCGCCGCCACCATCAGCGTCCACTGCCACAACGACCTCGGCTTGGCCACCGCCAACACGCTGGCAGCGGTCCAGGCCGGCGCACGGCAGGTTGAGGTCACCATCAACGGCCTCGGCGAGCGCGCGGGCAACGCGAGCCTCGAAGAAGTCGTGATGGCCCTGCGCACGCGTCCCGCCCAGTTCCCAGACCTCATCGCCGGCGTTGCCACGGAGCAGCTCACCGCGGCCTCGCGTCTGGTGAGCTACCTGACGGGTTTCGCCATCCAGCCAAACAAGGCCATCGTGGGCGCCAACGCGTTTGCCCACGAGTCCGGGATCCACCAGGACGGCTACCTCAAGAACCCACTCACGTACGAGATCATGACCCCGCAGTCCGTTGGGCTGTCCGGGAGCACCCTGTCAATCGGCAAGCTGTCCGGTCGCCGCGGTCTCCAGGGCAAGCTGCGCGAGCTGGGCCACGAGATTGAGGGCGAGCAGCTTGACGCGGTCTACCGCGCGGCGATCGCCCTGGCCGACGCAAAGAAGGAGGTCACCGACGCCGACCTGCTCGCGCTTGTCGAGCAGCGCAAGGCCGACGTGCCCAGCTCCATCACGCTGCTCAGCTGGAGCATCAGCTCCTCCTCGGGCGGTCACTCCATGGGCTCCGTCAGCCTGGTGGTGGCCGGCGAGGCGCGTGCAGGCGAGGCAACCGGCAACGGCCCCGTCAACGCGCTCTTCAATGCCGTGGACGAGGCCATTCGCCCGATGGTGCACTGGAACCCGGTGCTCACCGAATACGAGATCAAGGCCGTGTCCGCGGGCGAGGACGCTCAGGGCCAGGTCCTTGTGCGCTGCCGCCGCTCATCGGATGAGGGTCCAAACGCCCTGATCCTGACCGGCCACGGGCTCTCCACAAACATCATCGAGGCGTCGCTTGAGGCCTACCTCGTTGCCGCCAACAAGCTCCACGGCGCAGAGATCAACGGCGTGGGCGTGGCGTTTGTCGGGCAGCGGTCCGGCGCCGAGCTCCCGTGAGCGCGGCGGAGGCTAGCGGCCAGACGTTCCACATCGCGCTTATCCCGGGCGACGGGGTGGGCACGGAGGTCATCGCAGGTGCAGTGGAGGTCCTCAAGACCACCGGCCGCATCTTTGGCTTTGACTTCACGTGGAACAGCCTCATCGTCGGCGGCGCCGGTATCGACGCCTACGGCATCGCCTGCCGCCCAGAGGACGTGGAGGCCTGCCGAGCGGCGGACGCCGTGCTCCTGGGCGCGGTGGGTGGTCCAAAGTGGGACAACCCGGACGCCACCGTGCGCCCGGAGCAGGCCCTCTTCGCCCTGCGCGGCGGGCTTGGCCTGTTTGCCAACTTGCGGCCCATCACCGTGAGCCCGCAGCTGATCGGCGCCTCGCCGCTCAAGCCCGAGCTGCTTGTCGGCGTGGACTGCATGATCGTCCGCGAGCTCACCAGCGGCCTCTACTTCGGCAAGCCGTCCGAGCCGCGTGTGACAGCTGACGGCGAGCGCGCCGCCATCGACACCCTCTGGTACACGGAGAGCGAGATCCGGCGCATCGTCACGCTGGCGTTTGAGCTGGCCCGCGGCCGGCGACGCAAGCTCACCCAGGTTGACAAGGCCAACGTCCTTGCCACGTCGCGTCTGTGGCGCAAGGTGACCGAGGAGGTCCACGCGGACTACCCCGACGTCACCCTTGAGCACCGGCTTGTGGACAGCGCCGCGATGACGCTAGCCAAGTGGCCGGCGGGTTTTGACGTGCTGGTCACCGAGAACCTGTTTGGCGACATCCTGTCGGACGAGGCCGCGGTCATCGCGGGTTCGCTTGGCATGCTGCCGTCGGCATCCATCGGCACCCGGCAGACGGCCCACGGCCGCCACGGGCTGTACGAGCCCATTCATGGCTCGGCGCCGGACATCGCGGGCAAGGACCTGGCCAACCCGCTGGGAACCATCCTGTCCGCGGCGATGATGCTGCGCTGGTCGCTTGGCCGGACCGACGCTGCGGAGGCCATCGAGGCCGCCGTTGCCGACACGCTTGCTGACGGCTACCGAACCCGCGACCTGCTGCCGTCCGATGCCGTCGAGGCAGCCACCCTGACGGTGGTGGGGACGCAGGCGATGGCCCGTGCGGTGGGGGACAGGATCGCGATTAACC
>CAIXZV010000443.1 GCA_903924005.1 uncultured Chloroflexota bacterium
AGCGTCACGGCGCCCATCGACTACGACCTGTTCTGCGGTGTCCGCGGCGAGGAGGGCGAGGTGGACGCCACCGGCGTCCCGACGCTCACCGTTGACCAGTTTGACGCCCGGCGCCGCGCCGGCGAGGCCTTCACGCTGCTGGACGTGCGCGAGGAGTACGAGGCCGAGATTGTCCAGATCCCGGGCGCCGTCACGTTCCCGCTGAGCGAGCTGCCCGCGCGCATGCACGAGCTGGATTCGGCGGTGACCTACACGCTCAGCTGCCACCACGGCACCCGCAGCGTGCAGGCGTTCCACCAGCTTCGCAAGGCGGGCTTTGGTCGGCTCCAAGTGCTCATGGGCGGCGTTGACGCGTGGGCGGTGCGCATCGATCCGACGCTGCCGCGGTACTAGACTGACGGCCGTGGACCCGCAGCGCAGACAGGTGGCAGGAGAAACTCGTGGCTGATCTTCCGGATCTCTTGCCGCTCGCCGAGGCACAGCGGCGCGTGCTCGACGGGGTGTCGGCGCTGCCGACAGAAGTGGTCGGCATCGCGGAGGCCGGCGGCCGCGTCCTGGCCGAGCCGGCGCAATCAGCCCTGACCCTGCCCGTCTGGATCAACAGCGCGATGGACGGCTTTGCCGTTCGGGCCGCCGAAGTGGCCTCGGCCACCCGCGCCCAGCCGGTCGTGCTGCGGGTACTGGGCGAGGTGCCCGCCGGTAGGGCGCCGGACCTGGCTGTGGAGCCCGGAACGGCGCTCCGCATCATGACCGGCGCGATGATGCCCGACGGCGCCGACACGGTGGTGCCTGTGGAGCAGACCGATGCGCCGGCCGGCGCATCCGAGATCCCGGCGACCGTGGCGGTCTACGTGCCCACGAGCAGCGGGGAGAACCTGCGCCTGCCCGGCAGCGATGTCTCAGCGGGTGCCCTGCTGCTTGACGCGGGCCGGTCCCTGGATGCCGCCGCGATCGCCCTGCTCGCCGCTACGGGCCACGGGTCCGTGCACGTGTACCGGCGCCCGCGGGTGGCGGTGATCTCCACGGGGGACGAACTGGTGGCGCCCGGCGAACCGCTTGGGCCGGCGCAGATCCATGACTCCAACTCGTACGCGCTTGCGGCCCAAGCCGTGGAGGCTGGCGCGGAGGTCCGGCGGCTGGGCGTCGCGGGCGACACGCTGGCGGCGCTGGTCGACATGCTTCGCGGAGCCGTCGCCTGGGCCGACGTGGTGGTGCTCAGCGGCGGCGTGTCGCTTGGCGCCCACGATCACGTGAAGGCGGCGTTTGCCGAGCTTGGCAGCCTGTCGCTGTGGCGCGTGGCCATCAAGCCCGGGCGCCCGTTCGCCTATGCCCGCGCGCAGGTGGACGGCCGATCCGTGGCGCTGTTTGGACTGCCCGGCAACCCGGTGAGCGTCTTCGTCACGTTTGAGCTGTTTGTCCGCCCCGTCATCCGCCAACTCGAGGGCCGCCTCGTGGCGTTTGACCGGCCAACGCGGATGGCCCGCCTGACCCAGCCCATGCGCGGCTCGTCGGGACGCCACACGATCGCCCGCGTAATCCTCGCGGCGGACCCGGAGCGCCCAGACGGGCTCGTCGCCCGCTCGTCGGGAGGTCAGGACTCGTACATGCTGGGGTCGCTGGCCAAGGCGAACGGGATGATCTTCATCCCGCCGGACGCGGACCTGCCTGCTGGCGCCGAGGTGGTGGCCTGGGAGCTGCGCGCCCGCGACTGAACTGGCTGCCGCGGCCGGCCCGGGCCCCGTATTCACGTCCAACTCAGGATCGGGCACCGCGTGCTGGGCTCGGCCCCCGATCCGGCCGTTCGCCGTCTGGGCCGTGCACGGAGGGTCGCGATCTGAGTCACAC